>CAZFDM010000134.1:0-8886 GCA_964517975.1 uncultured Syntrophaceae bacterium | reverse complement strand
CAGCCTATTCATATCCTACCGCTCTCTCTTTGTCAAGAATAAACTTCATTGTTAACTAAACTCATTTTGAAGTCTTATACGCTATTAAACCAAGTTCCCCATAACCTTTTTATCACCTAACGATTGTTTTAAGAAATTTCTCATGAGAGAGCCCATCGCAACTTATGTTCAGAATAGTGAACTATTAAAAAGCCTTTACCCTTTTAACCTCCCGCCAGAAGTAGCATCAAGAGAAGTGAATCCCCTTCCTTTAAAGGGGTATCGTGCTGATCCGGAGAGAGGATGGTTTTCTCATTGAGGGAAACCTGGACCATCCAATCAAAATTCCCCTGAGGATCGTATAAAGCCTCCTTTACTTTTTTACCATACCGGTGAATCAATTCTTCCAGCACATCCTTTACTGTGTTTCCAGAAATATCCAATTCTAATTTCTTCCTTCCGATGACATCGGAAATCATTGGGATACCAAGAATTTCGACATTGATCTTCATGGTTTTCCCCAGGGTTAACTACTGGAGGACACCTCCTTACCTCTCTATTTTAAGGAGGTCAGAAAATTTTGTAAAAACTTCCCTTCGTTTGGCCATCTGGACTCTATCGACCTCCACATAATCGATTGCTTTTACTTCACAGAAGCGGACACATTGTGGCTCTCCATCGCAATAGTCACATTTTACGGTCACCCGATCGATCGGATCGAAGAAGGGATGACCAAATGGACAGGCAACGACACAGGTCTTACACCCGATACATTTATCCTTATCGATAATCACCCTTTGATTCTCAATATCCCGATGGCAGGCTTTGGTTGGGCATACCTCCGTACAGAAAGGCTTCTCACAGTTTTGGCAGGTCATCGGAAGATAAAATCCCACATGCTCCCATTTCATCACTTTGATTCGTGCTCGGCTGGGATTACTCGCCCCATTGTGAAAGACCGAGCAGACTAACTCACATTGACGACATCCCGTACATTTCTCATGCTCCACAACCAATACCTTCCCGTGCATCGTTTACCTCCTTACTTTTAAAAATAATTTTATAGAAATCCATGGGTTCTCGTTAGATCGTTAACTTCCCTTCACCCCCCCTTTGGCAATGGGGATAACTGTGGATTAGAGTAATTCATATTTATCTTCATCTCAATCAGTTTATGCATTGGAAGTTGTTCTTTCACTCCTGAAGCAAGGATTCCCAAACGAAGGAAGAAACCGCCTGCCAATAAGAAGATTCCAGTGATGATCAAAAGGCCAGGTTGGGCCAAATGTATATAAAGGAATTCCAGCAGAATAGGAAAGATAAACCCAATGAGAACAATACCTACCCAGAAGAGAAACCTGAGTGGGCCTGAGAGGAGAAGATGGACAGAAGTTTCTCCTTGGTCTTTTTGCCGATACCTTGAATAGAGATAGAAGATCAAAACGATGGCCTCAATGAGTATAAAAATCTGCTCTGCTGAAGTTAATCTCTTCAGCAAGAGATGGCCGGGCGAACTCAAGTTGAATCCTAATAGGGATAGGATAATACCCATTGACCCTGTAGATAATGCGGAGATTAGAAAGAGCAGGGGAAGCAGTGGAGTATTCCAGATGGGGACGTATTTGACTGACTTCAGAAGGATTCCAGTATAGATGGCGGTTGAAAAGGCTAAGGCGATACCTATGATCTCTAAGATCAGCCAAGCAGTTGTCCTTCTTGGATCAAAGGCCGAAGACCCTATAAAGAGGACCAACCCGATCACGATAAATGCCGAAAGGATGAGAAACCCTCTGGCCAACCAGGAGGTTTTTGGGTTTAAACAGGCGGTATAAAACTTCATCTTCTTTCCAAGGTCTAAGATGAGAAATGGCGAACCAATGGCCACCAAGAGGGGACCCCATAGAATGGCTGTTTTGGAAAGGTCGATGGAGTAAATCCAGAGGTTTAATAGTTTTTGAGGAAGCAAATGGTTGGCAAACCAGATGACTAGTGTACCGATGATAAAGGCACCTGCTCCCATTCCTGCCAGATAAAGGTAGATGGCAATCTCCCACCTCCATACCTGCTGGGGTTTTAAAAATTTCTTTTGGAAAATGGGAACCGATGCCATTCTTGTCTCCGGATGCCCCCTTGCTCGAAATAGAGGTTTGCCTAGTAGGACGTTTCCATCCTAATTTAAAAATTTAAAATTATCAAGTTGTAGGTTCAACCCTTTCCTCCTGAGAGAAACCGTAGTTCTTCATAGTGAACCGATATTTCTTTTTCAGCAAAAAAGAACAGGCCCTTTCCATCCGAGAATATTTTTATAAATAGTATAAAATATGGTTGACAAAAATCAATAGATTTGTTAAATAAGTTCTAAATGTTCAATATGGTGAACAAATAGTAAAATGGCTTATTCAGCCCCCTCGGTTAAAAAAGCGTTTAAAATCTTACACCTTCTTGCCGACTCCTCTACAAGCCTTGGTCTCAGTGAGATTGCCAAACGATTGAAGATTGGGAAAAGCACGGTCCACGGAATTACCTCTGCTCTGGAGGAGTTAGGCGTCTTGGTCAGAGACCCTCTTCATAAAAAATTTGGTTTGGGATATACCCTTTTGGAGTTGAGCAGGAAGAGTTACAGAAAATTTGAATTAAGAGATATTGCAAGACCCTTCATGGAGAAGTTAATGGAAAAGGTTGGGGAGACCGTATTCCTTGGGATCATGAATGGAGATCATATTACGATCTTAGAGGTCGTTGAATCGAATCGTGAGATGAAGATTACCTCCCCACCTGGAACAAGACTTCCGCTTCTGGCTGCTGCTACAGGTAAGGTCTTTCTCAGCCTCTTTGAGGAAGGAAAGGCTAAGGAGATTGTTCAAAAGATGGGGCTAAAAAAATATACCCCCAATTCGATTACCGACCCAAGGAGATTTCTCAAAGAAGTAGAGGAAACAAAGAAGAGACACTATGCGATTGATGATGAGGAGTATATGAATGGAGTCAGGGCAGTTTCTGCCCCCATTCAGGTTCCCTTCCTTCCACCTGCTGCAATATGGGTAGTTGGATTCACTTCGAGCCTCAATGATCAAAAAATGGAAAAGGTCATCTCAGAGATTCGTAAGACCGCCCAAGAGATCAGTCACTCCATGAAGGACCAACTCCGGTGAAATGGGAGAGATATCATACCATCTGGACGATCATGATCTTTGGATGGGTGACCAATTACATGGTCCGCTCAAGCCTTTCTCCACTCCTTATCCCCATCCTTCAAGAATTTAAACTGACCTATGCGAAGGCCGGAATATTGGCGACTGCTTTCTTTTATGCTTACACCCTCATGCAACTCCCTGCAGGCTACCTGGGTGATCGCATAGGAAGGAAAATCGTCCTGGTTCTCTGCACTGCCTGGTGGGGCCTAATGTCCCTGTTTACAGGTCTGGCACATTCCTTTGCCACTCTTTTTATCTTTCGGTTTTTAACAGGTGTTGGGGAAGGGGCTTATTTTAGCAACGACCGGCCCATCATTTCTTCCTATACTCCTGAGAAAAAAAGGGGATTGGGACAAGGGATTTCATTTATTGGATTGGGAATTGGGATGTTTATTGGAATTTCACTTGCTGGATGGATTTCTGAGAGATGGGGTTGGCGGTCAGTCTTTATCCTTTATTCCATTCCTTCTTTTCTGGCCTCCTTTTTAATCTATCGTCTAATTGACGAACCTCCGAAATCCAGGCCAGAAGAACTGGAGGATCAGAAGCTCCCATATTCCATCATTTTTAAAAGCCGAGACCTCTGGTTACTCTATCTGGGAGGAATTCCAGGCATCTATGCATTATGGGTAGTGGGGGCATGGGCTCCTGCCATGTTTAAAGAAATAGGTGTAGAGAGCCTCGCTCAATCTTCCTTCTATTCAAGCCTATTAGGGATCTCTGCTATTCCAGGGCTTTCTTTGACAGGATGGATGAGCGACCGAATGGCCAGAAAAGGAAGGGGGAGGAAATCTCTTATTGCCATTGAATTCTTTATGATTTCATTTTGTATGCTCCTGTTAGGATATGGGTTGGAGATGAAGATGAACGTTTATCTTTTTATCTTTTTCTTTTTCATGGCCGGTTTCTTTATTTGGGGACATTGGGCTGCCTTTTATTCGCTTCTCCCTGATATCGTTCCATATAAAATTCTGGGTACAGCATATGGATTTACCAATACCATTCATTTCTTGGGTTCATTAATCGCTCCATGGATGACTGGATGGATAAAGGATATTACCGCTTCATTTTCATGGGGACTTTATCTGGCAGGACTTTTTTGTATGTTGGGAGGACTTCTGATATTTGCGGTGGCCCCGGCTTTTAAATTTGAGAAAGAAAGTCCAATTACAATGAGTAGGATTGGAGGATTCTCATGATATCTTCTCCGACTTCGTTTGTCCTTGAACAACCTCCGAGATCAACAGTCCTTACCTTTTTTTCGGATAGGTTCTGTTGAACAGCCCGGTATAAAAGATCAGCGGCCTCCTTTTCTCCTAAATAATCTAACATCAATTTGGCTGTTAAGATGGCTGCAATGGGATTTGCCACTCCCTTTCCGGCGATGTCTGGAGCAGACCCATGGACCGGGTCGAAAAGACCCGGATAAGATTTATCTACGGGATTGAAACTGGCCCCTGGAGCAAGTCCTAACCCACCCGTGACGGATGCGGTGAGATCTGAGAGGATATCAGCAAAGAGATTAGAGGCCACAATGACATCATAGCCTTTTGGATTTCTGACGACCTCCATACAGGCCGAATCGATTAGTCTGGATTCAGTTTGAATTTCAGGATACAGAGAAGAGACCTCCTTAAAAATCCTATCCCAGAGGACCATCCCATACCGTTGGGCATTCGATTTGGTGACAGAGGTAACTTTCTTTCTCCCCTTCTCTTTTGCATATTCAAAAGCGAATGTTATGATTCTTTCTATTCCTTTTCGAGTAAACAGTCCCCCTTGAATAGCCAATTGTCGATCTTCAATTCCAACGATCCCTCCAACATTCGAATATTCCCCTTCTGTATTTTCCCGAATTACAACAATATCAATCTCTCCTTCAGAGATATTGGATAACAGAGACTCTACTCCTGAAAAGAGGTAGACGGGCCGAAGTCCCACGTATAGGTCGAATCCCATCTTGATAGGCAGGAGAAGCCCATGGAGTGTCACATCATCAGGGACTCTTGGATCTCCCACTGACCCTAAATAGATGGCATTAAATTGTTTTAAAATTTCAAGACCCTCCTCAGGCATCATTCTACCATGCTGGAGATAGTAATCACTCCCCCATGGGAAGACCTCGAATTCAAACCGAACCCCCTCAAGGACCTCGGAGAGGGTCTTTAAACACTTTACACCCTCAGTGATCACCTCCTTTCCAATTCCATCACCGGGGATGACTGCAATATGGTAAATTCTTTTCATGGAAAACCTTAGGTTCTGCCTTTCTTATATTTTGTGTATTGATAAGCGGCTACAAGGAGGAGCAGTCCAAACCCAATAAGGTCGGTTTCCCAGCCCGGTTTGATCAAAGTAATGGCAGCACCGAGGAGAATGATTCGTTCTATCCAGGTTGCGTTTTTTAGAAGCCACCCCTGCACTGCAGAAGCCAGGGCCATCGTACCGAAAAGGCCTGTAATAATGGCAAGGGTAATTTCCCCTGGCGTTCCTATAAGGACCATAGCCGGTCCATAGATGAACATATAGGGAATAATAAATCCAGCGATGGCGAATCTCATTCCCTGCCATCCAACCTCCCATGGCTTTGCATTGGCGATTGCAGCCGCTGCAAATGAGGCCAATGCTACAGGAGGAGTTAAGGCAGAAAGGCAGGCGAAATAGAAGATGAAGAGATGAGCTGCAATGGCCGGTACTTTAAGCTGTACCAATGCAGGGGCAAGAACCGATGCTGAAATCGCATAGGCTGCTGTCGTGGGCATTCCCATTCCAAGTATGATGGCAATGAGCATTGAAAAAATTAAAGCCAACAGGAGGTTCCCGCCCGAATAGTTAATGATGATCATGGCAAATTTCATCCCAAGCCCGGTTTGAGTCAGAATGCCAACAATAATTCCAGCCGCGGCACAGGTTGCTGCAATCTCAATGGATCCCATTGCTCCCTTGGCAAGAGTCTGAAAAATGCTTTTGAGACCGAGCCTGCTTGCCTTTCTCACCCAGCCCACAAGGATGAGAGAAATGATGCCAAACATCGCAGATCGGTAAGGGGAATACATCAACACCATTAGGGAGATAAGCAGAACAACAATGGGTACGAGGAGGTATCCTTTTTCAGCCATGATCTTCCTGAAGATAGGCATTTCCTCACGGGTCATTCCTCTCAGTCCAGCCGAGGCGGAATAGAAGTCAATCATCCAATAGGCAGCAGTATAATACATCAGGGCAGGAATCACTGCGGCAAGCGCCACTTTTGCATATGGAATTCCTAAAATCTCCGCCATGAGAAAAGCGCCTGCCCCCATAACAGGAGGGACAATCTGCCCACCAGTGGAATTCATCGCCTCAACTGCACCTGCGATAGGAGGTTTAAAGCCACTCGCCTTCATCAACGGGATATTAAAGACTCCATCCACAACTACATTAGCAACAGATGAACCAGAAGCAGTACCAATAATGGCACTGGAGATGATAGATACCTTTGCAGGGCCTCCCCTCAATCGTCCAGCCACGCAGCGGGCAAAGTCAACGAAGAACTTTCCCGCCCCAGATGCCTCTACAAAGGCCCCGAAGAGAACGAAGAGGAAGATGTAATGAGCGGATGCTAAGATAGGCAGGCTAAGAATTCCATCCAAACTGAAGAGATAGGTCATCATTCTTGGCCATGAGTATCCTTTATGGTAGAAGAGACCTGGCATATAATTCCCGAAATAACCATACAGAATAAAAAGGGCAGATAAGATTGCCAGTGGCCAACCCGTAGCCCTTCTTGCCATTTCCCAGACCGCAATGACGAATAGTACCGAAAAGAAGAAGTCCCATGTATTGGGAACCACTCCCACCCGATAAATCCATTCATCAAATTCAATAAAGATGTAGACAGCAGGCGCAATGATAAGCCCAATAAATAAATAGTCGATCCAGTGGATGCGATCTCTTACTGCTTTCTTCCACCCTGGGACCAGTGCAAAGACCAATACTCCTGCAAAAACCACATGCATCGTGCGGAAATACCAGGGGTCGATCGCCCTAATCGTTAATACATAGATGTGAAAAAGACTCATCGCAAGACCTACCAAGAAGACCCCTGTTGAGAAGAAACCCTTCAATTCACGTCCAGTGGATACTTCAACTTCTTTGATGTGCATCTCTTCAAGTTTATGTTCCACTTCTTTAATGTCGACCACTTTTTCTTCATTCATCAGATTCTCCCTTTATTAAAAAAAGCGGGTGAACAATAATTGAGACCGTTCACCCGCTTAGTTTTTTTCTAATAGGGCATATAAACCTCTAACCCTCTTTTATTTTGGTATCAACTTGTCTGGAAGTTTAATCCCCCTTTCTTTGTAATACTTTACTGCGCCAGGATGGAGTGGAATTGGACTGGTAACAATGGCTTCGGGTTTCGTCTCCTTTGCTGAGGCATGGGCAGCAATAAGGATGTCTACATTTTCAAAAGTCTTTTTGACGACCTCGTAGACAAAATCCTCTGGGGCGTCCTTATGAACGGTCATGTAATTCCAAACGGTAATCGTTTCGATATCCTGATCCTTATTACTTTTATAATACCCCTTAGGTATGACCCCTGTTGCAAAGAGAGGATATTTCGCAATGAATTTTTCAGCATCGGCCTTTGGGATGGGTAGAAGGTTAATCTCATGGGTGGTCTCAATTTCTGTAATGATTACCCAAGGAAGTCCAACCGATTGTCCATTTGCATCCAACATCCCGTCTTTAAGTTGGGAATTTAGGTCCGCAGACCCTGCATTCACAATTCTCGCTGGTTTGACGCCAGCCGCCTCAAGGATTTTAGGCCAATAGGTGGCAGGGGTTCCACCGACAGGACCGACTCCAACGCTTTTCCCGTTGAGATCATGGATGCTCTTGATGCCGGTCTTCTTCAATGCATACATCTGGAAGTAAGTGGCATACATTGGAAAGATGACTCTCGGATTTTGATGCTTTTTGCCTTTTGCCCAGCCCTCTCCGGTCCATCCTTCCCAGACAGGACCTGCAGTAACCATTCCAAAATCAAGTTGCTTTGCATCCACCAGTTGGGTATTATGGACCGGGCCTCCCGTCACCTCCACATTCCCTGGGATTCCCATCTTATCATGAAGCAATTTTGCAAATCCACCTCCCCAGATGTAGTAGGTTCCTCCCACAGGGGCTGCCCCGATCGTTACAGACTTTGGCCAACCCGGCTTGACCTGGGCTTCGCCCATACCGATTAAAAAAAACATAATCATAACTAAAATTGTTAAGGGAACAATTATCTTCCTCATATAAAGATACCTCCTTTCCTCAATTTTTTCCCTCCGTTTGGGTTAATTTTTATTAACATTTTAACTTTTTATTGTCAATGAAAATCTCTCTTTTGGGTTACCTTTCTTCAAGTAAGGGACAAGCCCTTACCCTACAATTTATTATCGTTACTAAGCCCTCTTTTCGCTGAGGGTAGGAGGGCTTTTTTACTTATGAACCCCCTTTTGACTTGGCAGGGGTGGGTTCCTAATCATTCGAAACTGCCTATTGAGGCGGAGGTAGTTGTGTATAGTTTTTAAAGGGCTGTCAATGAAACCTCTTATTAAGAAGGAGGTGACTGAAAATAATTTTTGAACCCTTCGGATGAATGGTTTACATTATTTATTCTGAGGTTGACCTTAGAGAGGGGATTATGATAAACATAATAGTAAATTTCTAAGAACAGGAGGCT
>CAZFDM010000133.1:0-2895 GCA_964517975.1 uncultured Syntrophaceae bacterium | reverse complement strand
TCTCTCTTCCCACTGACTCATCTCTTCATAGTTTTGGGTCCAGAAGCGATTCTCCTTTTTGCCCACTTTGATAGCAACTCTTCCTCCCCTCCGATCGATGATAAAATCCTCAGGCTCCACTTCTCCTGCATAGGCGAGGTCTGTAAGGATGACCATAGGGAATTCCAGGCCTTTAGCCCGATGGATGGTCAAGAGCCGAACAAAATTATCCCCCCTTTCGAGAATTGGGGACTCTTCCTCTTCAGCCCCTTCTTCTCTTCTTTCAGAGAGCCACCGGATAAAACTCTTAAAACTAAGCATTCCCCTTTGCTCCAGGGCACGAGCGATCTCGCCTACCTTCATGAGATTGGCCACCCTCTGCTCTCCTTGGGGTTTTAAGAGGTAGAGGATAAGGCCAGCGGTTTCCTCATAGAGTTTTTTTAGAAGGGCTGAAACACTGACCTGATTCCTTATCTCATGAAGTTCTCTCAGGAGGGAAAAAGGCCTTTCCAACGGAGTTCCGCAAGCCCCTGTTAGATAATTTAAATCCCCACCCCGGACATGAAACATAAACAGTTCTTCATCGGAAACCCCGAAGAAGGGAGAGCGAAGGGCTCCGATCAGGGAGACCGAATCATTGGGGTTGTCAATCGCCTGAAGCAGGGCAAGTAACTGTTCGATCTCTTGACGGAAGTAGAAATATTTTCCACCGACCACCCGATAGCCCACCCCATAGGACCTTAAGGCCTCTTCCAGAAAATCTAAGGAACGATAGTTCCTCATCAAGATCGCTATATCCTTGAACTGGATAGGGCGAAAGGATTCTTGAGAGGCATCCCAAACCCGCCACGCTTCCTCCTCCACTATCTTCTGAATAAACGAGGCAATACAACGAGACTCCCACAACCGGCAGTCCCCTACTGTTTTGAGGTGGATATTTTTAGGAGGAGAGAGAAGGATAACCCCATGCTGAGGAGGAACGGTTGCCTTTTTGCGACCGAAGTGGAGGGGCACATATTCGGGCTGGTATTTTCCATCCTCTGGTGGCTTGATGAGATCCTGAAAGATTCTATTAACCACCTGGACAATGGAAGGAGCACATCGGAAATTCTGAGAGATGTTTAGAAGCCGACTTTCTCCCATCCGTTTCTTGGCCTCTTCGTAGATTTCAATGTCTGCCCGGCGAAATCGGTAGATACTCTGTTTTGGATCTCCCACAAGGAAAAGGTTTTTTGGGGCGAGGAAAAAGATGATCTCTACTTGAAGGGGATCGGTATCCTGAAACTCGTCAACCAGAAGATAGGGATAACGAGTTTGGAAGTATTTTCGAACCTGAGGGTGGTCTCTTAGCATGTTTCTTGCAGTGAGAAGGAGATCATTGAAGTCAAGAAGATTCCGTTCCTGCATGGCCTCTCGGTAAGCCTTCACATAATCGATCAGGCGCTCTGCCAATGAAGTGAGGATTGAGTGAGCAATGGTCGATCTGAGCTCTTCATGGGCGATAGAGAGTTCTTCAATCTCTTGGCGAACATTTTGAAGAGATTGGCGGTCTGACCAATTTCTCTGAGCCCCTAATTTACTGGAAGAGTTGATGTTAATCTCTTTAAAGATAAAGATTTCCCTCTCTTCCTCAGGAAGGGATTGAAGTTCAAGAAGTTTCTCGTGGAGTTGGTCAATCTCCTGAGAGGCCTTGTCTTGGCCGGGGTTCTTACAGTAGTTTTCCTTTAAAACATTTAGGGAACCGACCCCCTTATAGAACGATTCTATGAAATCTCCCACTGCTTCCTTAACCTCCTCAAGAGGGGGAGGTGAAGGAAGGTATTCCAGTGCCTCGGTATTTCTTAAGAGAAATTGGCCAATCTTACGGATCTGTTCCAGAGTGATTCCCGAAAGGACCGCGCGCTCCAGCAAAGGGCTGAATGACTCCATCTCCCTTCCCAACCACCTCTCCCAAACTTCATGCTGGATGAGAGAAGAGGTCAACTCATCTGCCACCTCAAAGGTGGGGTCCACGCCTGCCTCTACCGGTCTCTCTCTCAGTAAAGAGGCGCAGAAGGAGTGGATCGTTGTGACCTCCATCCGTTCAAGATCGGAAATGGCCTTTAATATTTCGGGGTCACCGCCTGAAGATAATTTCTCGAGGAGGATTTTTTCAAGTTCCTCTCGAAGTTTGACCTTCAATTCAGAGGCAGCCTTCTCAGTAAAGGTAATGGCGACGATCTCATCGAGTCGTGCTCCGACTGCCTTAAGGATATGGATAATTCTTTTCACCAGGATCGTTGTCTTTCCTGTCCCTGCAGAAGCCTCGACCAGGTAACTTTCCCAAACGTCAGAGATGGCTTGGTCTCGCTCTACTTGGTCGATGAGTGGTGCCTCGGCCTTCACTCCTTAGCCTCCTTAACCATTATCCCTACCATGTCTAAATACCTTTTCACCCGTGGATCTTTGGCTTTGCGCTCAAAGAGCGTTTCTGTCCAGGTTCCGCAAATGATTTTAAAATTACAGATTCGGCATAGATCCCCTGGAACCGCCATAAAGACCCCCTCCTCTATCCCTTGGGAGATGATCTTGAGAATCGATTGAAGCTCTTCCCTCTTTGCCATCAGTTCAGAGGCTTTGAACGGGACACGCTTCTGATATTTTATAAAATAATATTCTGCAGTTTGAACTTCTATCCCGGGATGAAGACGCCCCAGCAGTTTGTTTGCTACATAAAGGTAGAGAGGAAGCTGAAGGGTCCTTCCTCCCTGCAGATCATTTTCTTTAGCAGAAACCTTACCGGTCTTATAGTCAATTACCCTGGCCCTTTTTCCATCCTTTGTAAGATCGATTCGATCGATCCTGCCCTTTAAGTAAAGAGTCTTTCCTTCTAAATCGATGGGAATAGGATCTTCGGTGGAGATCTCGCTCTCCAAA
>CAZFDM010000132.1:0-2617 GCA_964517975.1 uncultured Syntrophaceae bacterium | reverse complement strand
CATCCCTTGTATACCGATTCTGGTTAGGGCGTTCTTGACATCATCGAGCTTAAATGGCTTGATAATGGCTTCGATCTTTTTCATTTCGCCTCCGGTATCTTAACCCCACCCTGCCTCCCCTTAAATTAAGGGGAGGTGAGGAGGGGTTAAAGACTGGATTTTTTAAAAACTATAACCTGATTCTCCATGTTGGCTAATATCGAGACCACTGATTTCGTGCTCCTCGCTGACCCTCAATCCCATGGTCCAATCAAGAACCTTTAAAAGGATCAGGGTGACCCCAAAAGAATAGATCCATGCAGAAACCACGCTCAGGGCCTGAATTCCAATCAGGGAAGGGTTGCCGAAGAACAGGCCATCATTTCCCATAGGATTAATCATCTTTGAGGCAAAGAGACCTGTGGCCAATGCTCCCCACGTACCCCCAACTCCATGGACCCCAACGACATCGAGAGAGTCGTCATATCTCAATCTATTCTTTAGGTTAATGGCGAAATAACAAGCTACACCTGCAACAAGTCCGATGAGAATAGCAGAGACTGGTCCTACAAAACCTGAGGCAGGAGTGATTGCAACCAATCCAGCCACTGCCCCTGATGCTGCCCCGAGAACTGTAGGATTTCCACGATAGGCCCATTCAACCATCATCCACGATAGGGCTGCTGAAGCAGTAGAGATATGTGTTACTACAAAGGCATTAGTTGCGAGACCACCCGAGGCCACTGCACTTCCACCATTGAATCCAAACCAACCGAACCAGAGGAGGGCCGCACCTAAAAGGGTCATGGTTAAGTTGTGGGGAGGCATGGGTTCGTCTCCATAACCTTTCCTCTTTCCCACTGTTAAGGCGGCTGCCAATGCAGCCACCCCTGAGCTGACATGGACAACCAGTCCTCCTGCAAAATCCAGGGCTCCAAGATTTCTGATCCAACCCCCATTCCCCCAAACCCAGTGGGCCAAGGGGTCATAAACAAAGGTAGACCAGAGGATAAGGAAGACAAGGTAGGTTTTAAATTTAAATCTTTCAGCAAATGCACCTGTAATAAGGGCTGGAGTGATTACCGCAAACATCATTTGAAAGATCATGAAGGCCTGATGAGGAACGGTGGCTGAGTAGTCAGGATATGGGTCCAGGCCCACCCCTCTTAGTCCCATCCAGTCAAGACTTCCGATAATTCCTCCCATGGTAGGACCGAAGGCAAGGCTGTAACCATAAAGAACCCATTGAATAGTGATCACGCCTAAGGCAATGAAGCTCTGCATTATTGTCCCAAGGACATTTTTTGACCTCACCATACCACCATAGAAAAGAGCCAATCCAGGTGTCATCAGCATGACCAAAGCCGAAGAGATCAAAATCCATGCGGTATCTCCAGTATCGACTTTCATTCCAATCCTCCTTATTCACAGGGTTCAAGGATTCAAGTGGCCCGGGGGTTCCAGTGGTTTAATTTTTTACTATACTATACTCTTTGAACCCTAAACCCATTCGACACTAAAAAAGTTTTTTAAAAATTCTAATCCTCTTTTCGTATAGGTTTTCATCTTTGTTTTTGTCTCATTCAAAATCTCGGCCTTAGAGAAACAGGAGGGCGGGCTCTGAATCTCCTCGTTGTAGGTTTCCATCCACTCATGGACCATCTCTTCTGTCACCTCGAGATGAAATTGAAGGCCATACACATTTCCTCCATATCGAAAGGCCTGATGGGGAACCGAGTGTGAGGTTGCAATCAGTTTTGCACCTCGGGGAATATCAAAGGTGTCCCCATGCCATTGAAATACGGAAAAGGTTTTAGGAAAACGTGAGAAGAGGGGGTCACGGGACCCTATCCTGGTCAATGAAACATCATACCAACCGATCTCTTTCACAGGGGCCGTAAAGACCCTTGCCCCAAGTGCCTTTGCAATCAATTGGGCTCCAAGGCATATTCCCAACACCGATTTTCCTTTCTTAATGGCCTCTTTGATAAAATGGTCTTCTTCTCTGAGGAAGGGGTATTGGTCTTCCTCATAAACATTCATCGGCCCTCCAAGAATGACAATATGAGTCAGATCATCGAGTTTTGGAAGATGGGTTCCTGTTTCGAGGTTTAGGACCTGAAACGGAATTTTTTCCTGTTTAAGGAGAGGTTCCATCAACCCTGGTCCCTCAATTTCAATATGCTTTATAATGAGAGCATTCATATCAACCATATTTCGTTTTAGTGGATCACCCTTTTCCATCTTTCTTACTAACGACAAAAATGAAGTGTCATTGGGAGAATCCTTCACTTGAGGTGGAAACGTAGCAATCTCTATACCATTTATGCTCGGGGGTATTCCCTATTGAGTTTCCTCTTAATTATCAAAATGTTGGCCTTGGATTGATCAAAGGGAAGATAGGGGGAAGAAAAGATCCAAGAGATAGCCTCTGACAGATTTTCGGCAGAATGATAAAAAACAAACAGACCCTTTTAAAATCGAGAGCACTGAAAAAGTCATTTTTATATGGGAGGGTAAGATGCGGGAATTGATCATTTTAATTTGCTCACTCTTATTTTTTAAGAAAATTTGTAGGGTAAGCCCTTGTGGCTTACCGCTTCTCGGCAAGGGATAAACCCTTACCCTACAATTATAG
>CAZFDM010000131.1:0-1898 GCA_964517975.1 uncultured Syntrophaceae bacterium | reverse complement strand
GCAGAACACCGCCTGAAAGGGATCATCCACGACCACTCCCAAAGCCGAATGACTTATTTTCTGGAACCGTTTCCGCTGATCCACCTCAACAATGAGATCAATATCCTTGTGGCAGAGGAGAAAGAGGAGGAAGAGCGAATTCTGGCCTATCTCTCTGAAAAGGTGAGGGAGGAGAGGCCCAGTCTTTGGCTGGATGTTGAACTCTTAGGAGAGTTAGACCTTCTCTTTGCAATGGCAAGGCTCTCCATCCTCTTAAAAGGCGTCCGCCCCCTCTTGAATGAAGAGGGGAGGGTAGATATGAAAGGGGCACGAAATCCCATCCTTGCCCTCCAGGATCAAGGCCGGGTGGTTCCAATTCACCTCCGAATGGGGGAAGGGAAGAAGGTATTAATTTTAAGCGGAGCCAATGCAGGTGGGAAAACCGTTGCCTTAAAGACGTTAGGGCTTTTTAACCCTGATGGCTCAATCTGGGCTTCCTATTCCTGTTGAAGAAGGAAGCCATATCTCTACCTTTCAAGATATCTTTGCTGTGATCGGGGATGAGCAGAATATTGAAGAAAACCTAAGCACCTTTTCCAGCCATCTTCTTCATGTGGATCAGATTTTAAAGAAATCGAATTCCCGCACACTCGTCCTTTTGGATGAGTTAGGTGTGGGGACTCATGCCTCTGAGGGATCTGCCCTGGCCATGGGCTTTCTCGATCAGTTTAGAGAGAAAGGAGCCTCCGTCATTGTGACCACTCATTTCGATTCTCTCAAAGCCTATGGATATCTTCATCCAGATGTGGAAAATGTGTCGGTGGAGTTTGATGAGGTCACCCTTGAACCCAAATATACTCTTTCTTATGGAACATCGGGCTTAAGCAATGCCTTCTTAATTGCGGAGAAACTGGGGATTTCAGAGGGAGTTATTCAAATGGCACGACGTCATCAAGATGGAGGGGACCAGGAGATAAAGCAAACCCTTGAGAATCTGGAACGGATAAGGTTCGAACTGGAAAAGGAACGTCAGCAATTTTTCAGAATGAAAGAGGAGGTTCTTCTGGATCGGAAGAGGTTGAAGGAGGTCTAGAGGGGATCAAACGAAGGAGAGAAGAGATTTATTCTCAGGCAGAGGCGAAGGTAAACCAGGCCATCCAGGGGATTGAACAGGAGTTAAACCATTGGCTCCAACGAATAAAAGAAGAGAAATCCCACACCCGCTTTCAGAGGTACCGCCAAGAGATCCAAAAGATCAAAGAGGGATTCCTTCCCTCAGCCAAAAGGGGGGAGAAGCGACCAGATACAATTGGAATTGGCTTAAAGATAGGAGAACGTGTTAGAATTGAAAGCCTTCGTTCGGAGGGGGTTTTGTTAAAAATTGATGAGGCATCCAAACAGGTGGAGGTCCTAACGGAAAAGGCAAAGGTGAAGGCCTCTTTTTCTGACATTATTCAGATCCCTCAGGGAGAAAAAGGAGAGACCAAGGGAAAGTGGGTCCCAGAAGGCTCTCCCCATAGGATCCCCTCTGCGATAAAGGTGATCGGTCTGAGGGTAGAGGAGGCATTGCCTATGGTTGACAAGTTCATTGATCAAGCCCTCTTCCATGGCCTTGAAAAGGTTCAGATTATCCATGGGGTGGGATCGGGAAGATTGAAAAATGCGATTGGCCAATTCTTAAAGAGCCACCAAGGAGTCAAACATTTCTCTCCAGGGGATGGGATGACGGGAGGCCAGGGGATTACGGTCGTTGAATTGAGGTGATCAAAGGGATGAGCGGGTTTCTATCGGAAGAAAAGGTTTCAGAAATCAGGGACCGAGCCAATATCTTAGAAGTGGTCTCGGATTATGTTTCCCTCAAAAAGGCAGGGAAAAACTATAGAGGCCTTTGTCCCTTCCATTCTGAAAAGACCCCCTCC
>CAZFDM010000130.1:0-2455 GCA_964517975.1 uncultured Syntrophaceae bacterium | reverse complement strand
GATGAAATTTTCCTAAGAACTACTTTAACATCCTCCTCTTTAATTGGGTGATGTCTTGGAAGATATCGCGTGGTAACTACTACCTCTTTTAGAATTTCTATTTTTGCATTCACCCTTATTTTTTTAATCTCTCCATTGTTTAAATTGATTAATATCGTTGCAAAAACATCTCCTCCCCGAAAGGCATGTGGGGGGAGAAGAACCCCCGTGATTATAGGCGAAGAAGAGAAGACCGCATCGTCCAGGATTTTTACTTCTCTTACTTCGATCTGGGTATGATTGTCATGAACCATGTTTTTCTCAAAATAATCTCTAAGAACCTTTTGAACCTCCTCTCGCATAGAAAAAGTTTGTTCCCTTGACCCCATCGAGGAAGCAAAAAGAGTTGGTTCTTTTAAAAGCAAAAGGACCCCCATTAAAATGAGGAAGATCCATCTTAAACGTATTATTCTTTGGACCATTTCGGGACTCCCTATCGTTTCAAGTTATTGGCCATCTGGAGCATATCATCTCCTGTCTGAATCACTTTCGTACCAATCTCGTATGCCCTTTGAGCCATAATCATATTGATCATTTCTTCAACCACATCGACATTGGACATTTCTAAAAAACCTTGAGAAATCGTTCCAAATTCATCTGTCCCAGGATTTCCCTGGACTGGATCTCCACTGGCCTCGGTGGGAATCAATAGGTTTTGTCCGATACTCTTAAGTCCGGAAGGGTTTGGGAAGTTAAAAAGTTGAATTTGAACGCTTCCAAGTTCTCTTCCATCAGATCCGGAAGCTACCAGTTTACCTCCTGAATCAATCGTAATCGTGGCTGTTTGTGGGGGGATAGCAAATTCAGGTTGAAGCCGATTCCCATGGCTGTCACAGATATAACCATCTTTATCCACCTTAAAAGCTCCACTACGTGTAAATACCTCTCGCCCATTGCTGACCAGTTTAAAGAACCCTTTTCCCTCAATGGCCATGTCGAGTTCTTTTTTGGTTTGAATATAATCCCCCTGAAGGAAAAGTTTTTCAATGGAGGTAAGTCTTGCTCCCATCCCTACCTCAATTCCAGAAGGAAGCTGTCCTCCAGAAGCCGTTGAAGAACCAGCCATCTGTATGGTTTGATACATGAGGTCTTGAAAATAGGCCCTACTCTTCTTAAATCCATTAGTATTCACATTAGCCAGATTATGGGCGATCACATCGATATTGACTTGTTGACAGGACATCCCTGTGGCAGCCGTCCATAGGCCTCGTAGCATAATCTATCCCTCCTTAAGGATTCATCTAATCCTTCCAAGTTCATTGACTGCTTTGGAATCCATTTCATCCTGATTTTGAATGACTTTCATACAAGACTCATAAGTTCGAAACGTATCCATTAATTGAACCATTTCAACGATTGGATTGACATTGGAATTTTCTAAATATCCTTGCAGTATTCTCGGATTAGCTATTTCGACCTCTCTTTCTCCTTCGCTTTTAAAGAGAGAGTGTTGTACCCTTTTGAGAGCCCTTAAATCTTTAAAGGTTACCAAATGGATTTGGTCAATTGGAATTCCATCGACTATCACGGTTCCATCCAGTTCCACTTTTATATTTCTACCTTCTATTCGAAGAGGGCCTTTTCTTCCAAGGACAGGATAATGATCAGAACGGGTTAAGAGCATTCCCTTCTCTAATTTAAAATTTCCTGCTCTCGTATATCGAATTCCTGAAGGTGTGCTCACCTTAAAAAATCCCTCTCCATCAATTGCCAGATCGAACTCCCCGCCGGTCTTATGGAGATCTCCCTGGAGAAATGAAATTGCTGTGGAATCTGAAAAAATTGAATTTGCCCTTTCTGAGCTTTGAGACAAGAAGCTCCGAAATAGGGGGATATCCTTTTTAAAACCTATTGTCTGCATATTACTCAGATTATTTGAGATAATATTAAATCGCTTTTCCTGTCTTAATGCTCCTATTGGGGCAATGACTTTTGAATTCATTTTTTATCCCTTCTATTTGATTCAATGATTAGCAAATGCCATGCCGTTTATAAGGCCAAAATTAATAAAATCTAATTATTGAATATCCTTATTTTTTCGGCCAATAACTGCCCTCTCAATGTACTTGATCTATCAACAGAAGAAAGAAAAACTCGTTAAGAAGGGAAATTTTTGCCTATGGGTGCCTCTTTTCTTTTAAAGCCCTGCCATTGATGATTTACTGAGTAAATAAATGCCAATATCTCTGCTACGACAAGATAAAGGTCTGGAGGTATTTCCTGATAGAAGTCTAATTTTGAAAGAAGCTCAGCAAGCCCAGGGTCCTCTTTAATTGGAATACCATGCCTTTTTGCCAATTCAATAATCTTTTGGGCAATCCTTCCGGTTCCTTTTGCGGTCACCTTGGGAGCACGGTCTTTGTCAGGTCGATACCGTAATGCTACTGCCTTGGTTATCGAAATTTTCCTTTCTTTG
>CAZFDM010000129.1:0-5087 GCA_964517975.1 uncultured Syntrophaceae bacterium | reverse complement strand
CGTTTACATAACTCCATATGATGGAGGATATCTATTAACTCATGAATGGTCAGCGAAACCCCCTCCACCTCTAATCGCTTTAAGACCACTCCAATATCTTTTATTCCCTGAAGGGGGGGATCCCCTAAGGTCTCTAAGATGTCTCTGAATTCTAAAACTTCAGCCAGTTTTGTTTGAATTGACAAAAGGTCTGAAAGGGGCCTCAACGCTTCACAATGCCTTCGACCTAAGGAAGAGATAGAATATTCTTTTAGGATATTCAGTAAATGGAAGTAATCTAAAACCCTGAGGGAATGATCATCCATCTTTCGTTAAAACAGGAAATGGGTTTATGAAAAGAGGGGTTAAGGGGAAAGCCTTTCTTTGACCAATTGATTGACCAATTTCCCATCCGCCCTCCCCCCTAATCTGGGCATGACGGATTTCATCACCTTCCCCATATCTTTTATGGATGTGGCCTGTGTTTCGGCAACGACCTCGTCAATAATGGCTAAAATTTCTTCCTTACTCAGGGGCTGAGGGAGAAAGGAATTTAGAATTTCTATCTCTCTTCTCTCCTTCTCTACAAGATCCATTCGCCCGCCTGCCTTAAATTGTTCAATGGATTCCTCCCCTTTCCTCACCATGGCCTGGATCACCTTATAAATTCCCTCCTCATCCAATTTTCCCCTTTGTTCGATCTCTTTATTTTTAATAGCAGACCTTAACATCCGTATCGTGGAAAGACGCGACTTGTCATTCGATTTCATTGCCTCCTTCATCTCTTCCATTAATCTCTCTTCCAGTCCCATCCTTAACCTCTCTCCATCATTTTTCGCATCCTCTTCATGGCCCTCTTCTTGGCAGCGATCATCTTCTTTTTTCTCCTAATGCTGGGCTTCTCGTAGTGTTCCCTCTTCCGAATCTCTGATAATATCCCCGTCTTCTCGACCTGTTTCTTGAACCTTCTGAGGGCATTTTCGAAAGATTCATTTTCTTTTATTCTAATGCCAGGCATCCATTTTCCCCCTCCCTCCTTAATTTATTTAAAAAAATATTATAAAATTTTATATAATAAAGTCAAATGATCTGTAATTTTTAATGGAATCCATGGGGGATAGTACGAATTCTGTTAGACCGGTAGGAATGCTCTCAAAAATATCAGAAGGCAGGTTTAGGGAGAACTAACCGAAGATGTATCCCCTGTTTTCCCTCCCTCTTTTTCCCATCTTCCTCTCCTATGCCATAGGGCTTTCCACAGGCTTTTGGATTCTTCCCCTTCCGAATGGGATCACTTTCTTAGGCCTACTATTTTTGCTTGGGATTTGGGCCTGTTCAATGGTGATGAAAAAAAGGAGGTGGGGGTCCTGGATAGCCCTGATGGTCTTCTTTTTTCTTGGGCTCCATTCCATTCAACTTTACCTCAACCCCATCCATTCCGCCTCCCATCTCTCCCATTTTATAAGAGACGACCCAACGGCGATAGAGGGAGTGATTGACCGGATTCCTGAACGATCTCAGGAGTGGACCCAATTCGTGATCCGCTCTGAAAAGATGATTTCATCAAAGCGAAATATTCCCATAGAGGGAAACCTCCTCCTCTTTTTCAGGGGTAGTGCCGAAACGTTTCGGATTGGCGATCGTCTCCGATTCCTTTGTAGACTCTATCCTCCTCGTGGGTTTTCTAATCCTTGGGGGTTCTCATACAAACGCTACCTTGCCTTTAAAAGGATCCATGCCATTGGATTCTTATACGGAGAGGAGGGATGGGTAAAAATAGGGGAGGGATTTAAACATCCCATCCTTCTGCGGATTGAGGACTGGAGGGATCAGATACGTCATTTTCTCCGAAAGGAAACGGATCCCCGATTCTCTGGAATCTTCGAGGCTCTTGTGCTTGGGGAACAAGGAAATATTTCAGACGAGGTAAAGGAATATTTTACCGCCACAGGAGTAGCCCATCTCCTCGCGATTTCAGGGGACCATCTGGGAATCATTGCCTTTCTCTCATTCTCTTTAATCTTCTGGGTCTTAAAGCGTTCAGAGTTTCTCCTCCTAACACTTTCTGTAAAAAAATGGGCCGCTGGCCTCACCATCCCCTTTATCCTGCTCTACACTCTCATTGCAGGGGCAGGAATCTCTGTAGTTCGGGCGACGATCATGGTGATCGTCTTCTTCCTCTCCATTCTCTTTAGCCGAGAAAGAAATCTTCTGTATACCCTGATGCTGGCTGCCTTTCTCATCCTGCTTGTCTCTCCCCCTTCTCTCTTTGACATCTCCTTTCAACTCTCCTTTCTCTCTGTCCTCTCCATTCTCTATTTGGTCCCCAATATCTTTCGGCTGTTCGGGCAAAAAGAGATTTTCCCTCACCCCAAGACCTCTTGGAAGGATCGTCTCTGGCAGTATTTGAAGATCTCCCTCCTCGTGACCACGGTTGCGACACTAGGCACGGCACCCTTTGTCCTTCTCCATTTCAACCGCATCTCTCCCATCGGATTGATCACCAATATCTTGGCCATCCCCTGGGTAGGATTTCTGATTGTCCCAATCAGTCTGATCGCCTCCTTCTTTTCGTTCTTCATTCCATCTCTGGCCACCTTTCTTATCCATATCAATCACTTCCTTACTCTGGCCCTGGTAGATGTCCTTTCTTTTCTTTCCTCCCTCCCTCTCGCCTCTATCTATCTTCCTACTCCCTCCCCCCTGGAGATCTTCCTTTTCTATCTTCTACTATTTTTAAGCGTCCATCTCCGAAACGAAAGATTCGTCCGATACCTCTTTATTGGAATTTTACTGATCTTCGCCTTGGACTTTCTCTATTGGAATCTAAAGGGATCTTTTCAAAAAGAGTTAAAGATGACCTTTATGGATGTGGGACAGGGAGATGCGATTCTTATCGAATTCCCAAAAGGGAAGCGAATGTTGATCGATGGGGGTGGTCTTTACGGGGAACACATTGATATTGGGAAGAAAGTGATCGCTCCTTTCTTATGGGGAAAGAAGATTCGTCGAATTGATTATCTTGTCCTAACCCATCCCGATCCGGATCACCTGAAAGGGCTCCTCTTTATTGCCTCCCATTTTTCAATAGGTCAATTCTGGGAGAATGGGCTTCGTGTGCAATCTCCCCACTATCAAGGATTAGAAGAAATCCTTACAAGAAGAAAAATAGAAAGACATATTCTCAATGCATCCATCTCTCCTTTGGACATTGATGGGGTTCAACTCTCTATCCTTCATCCCCCGGCAAGAAAAGACCGACCACGGGAGAAATGGGACTCGAGGTTCATCAATAATCAATCCCTAGTGATGAAATTACAGTTTAATGAGATTCAAGTGTTATTGACCGGGGATATCGAAGAGGAAGCGGAATCCCACATGTTAAGGGAAGGGCTATCCCTAAAGGCAGATATTCTAAAAATTCCCCACCATGGAAGTTTGTCTTCCAGTAGTCTTCCCTTCCTTCAAAGGGTCCAACCGATTTATGCCATCCTCAGTGTCAGTGACCGAAATAGGGGTAGACTTCCCCACCCTGAAGTGTTGAAGCGATATGAGCGGTTAGGGATAAAGGTCTTTCGGACGGATCAACAGGGAGCCATCACGACCACAACGGATGGAAAGAAAATGAAGGTCGAATCTTTTTTAAAGACGAGTGAGTAATGCGGGCCCAAGAGGTCTTGGATCACATATCCCTTCAGGGGTGCTCTATTCCCTCTCCTTCCATTTCGAGATCGAAATAGATCGAACCTCCTCGGTGCTCAAAAATTCCTTAATTTTACTGACGAGGGAAGGAGGCCATCCCCCCCGACCCACCACCTTTGCCAGCATCCAGGGATTTAAGTCAGAGACCTCCATCCACTTCCCCGCTTTCTTTATGATTTCATCTAAGAGTTTCCGACCCGGATCTCCCTTGAGGGGATACTTTTCCTTTATCTCGGTCTTAATCCTCGCCACATGATCGCTTCCATAGATAGCGTCGATCTTCTCTCTTTCAGCATAGGCATAAAGGGCCTCTTCGATTTTGGCAAGTTCTGCATCCAGTTCCTCATTCAAACGTCTTTTCCTCTCTTTTAATTCCACATAACGGTTCACCAGGTGGACCCCCTCTTCCTGAAAGTATTCATTGAGAGGAAGGGCCTCCACCACTACCCGATGTCTCCTTTTCGGGCATAGGCTTTGATAATCACACCAGTCACAAAGTGGGCCTTCTTTTGGACTAAACGATCGGTCTGCCTCAATCCTCTGGATCAGTTCCAAAGTCTCCTGACGGAGTTGATGAAGTTGTTCAGGGGTTCTCGAAGAGCGGATTTCCGTATCGAAGGTCAAATAGTGCCAGACCAGTTGAATCTCTCGAATATCCTTCCATCTCCCCTCTACCCCCATTTGATAGAAGGCGAGTTGTCGATCCGACTCCACCTCCTCCTTGGATGGAAGTCTATTGGAAGTCTTATAATCATGGATTTCAAGGATGCAATTATCCACCAGAGTCAGACGATCAATGAACCCCTTAATCCAGTATCCCTTCTCCTCTTCGAGTGGGAAATAGATATTTTCTTCCAGCCCCAGGGTCTTCCCCTGATCAAAGGGATAATATCTTCTGAAATAGTCGGCAATACATTTCTCTCCCAGGCGGCGATAGTCCTCCTCACGGTATTCCTTCCGGGTGATCTGAACCATCTCACTCCAATTCTTATCCCAACTTTGATGGTAGAAGGCGACGAGTTCTTCCAGAGTGTTGAGTCGGGTCACTTTTAGATCTCGATAAAGCTTTTCCAGAGTCTCGTGAACCCTGGAACCCATGAAGGCTTCGATTCCCTCTGTTTCAATTTTGATCTTATCAATATAGGCAAGCCGATATTGATGGGGACAGGTTTCATAGGTGGAAAGTTGGGAGTGGGAATATGTGGGCATAGTTCATCTCCTTCCCTCTGTTTCTCATTTTAGAATGGATTTCTTTTAAATTAATTTCTAGCCAAAAATATTTGAAATTTAACAGACTTGTCATCCTGAACTCGTTTCAGGATCTCACCTTTTGGACAAAACAAGATGCTGAACCAAGTTCAGCATGACACCATTTGTTCTCAAGTGTTAGAGATAAATTCTCAGAC
>CAZFDM010000128.1:0-5294 GCA_964517975.1 uncultured Syntrophaceae bacterium | reverse complement strand
CTCATACCGCTTCTCCAATATCAATACCTTTAAACCCGCCTTCGCTAAATAACAACCCAACGTCAACCCATTCGGACCACCACCTATAATAATACCATCATACTGGGGCATAGTTTTCTCCTTTCTTTTAAGAATGAAGGTGTTTAGGATAAATGGTTAACAAAAAGTATATTTCCTGGTCGATATAAGTCAAGACAATAATTTTTATAATTTTATAAAAAAATTTTATAATAAACAAAAAAGGGTTATTCATTCACATAGTTTTGCAATATCTTTTGAATCCATGTGTGAATTAAAAATTTCATTCTCTAAAAAAGATGCCTGATTCCTAAAGGATTAATTGTTTCCTTCAGGATTCAGGCATCAAGAAACGAGGTTTATTTGTCTAAGATGAAAATCGCTCCCTCATTGGCATTCACTCTGATCCGTTGACCTGACTTGATCTTTGTCGTCCCTTCAAATGTGTTGACCACTGTGGGAACCGCATATTCTCTACCAATGATTGCTGCATGAGAGAGAGTTCCTCCCCTATCTGTCACTACTGCTTTGACGATGCCAAAGACTGGCGTCCAGGCTGGATTGGTCCCAGGGCAGACCAAGATATCCCCGGGTTTTACATTTTTTAATTCCTCGTAATACACAACAACCCGAGCGATTCCCTCGGCTTCACCTGGACAACCGCAGAGGCCAAAAAGATCTGCTTTTAATTCGGGTTTGACGACAGGCATATCGCCCACGACAATCTTAATGGCGATGGCATCTTTTGAGGGCAGAAGGTCATTGACCACGGCTTCCTCAAGACTTGCACGGTCAGTTATCAGTGGAGGATTGGGAGTCTTCTGCCACTCTTCCCATGCTGCCCTACGCCTCTTTGTAATGAACCGCATATCGTGTCGATCAGGAACCATCATCACTCGGTCGATCTCGTCTGGATTTAAGAAGAAGATATCGTCAGGTTTGTCAATTGTGCCATTTTGAGCAAGCCTTTTTCCCATACCCAGATAGCCCCGCCGCATTAAGGCTTGAACCATCAGTTCACAGTAGAGGTCGTGTTCCTCACTATAAGAGCTTGCCTTTCCAGCCAATTGGATCAATCCCTTAAAGAGGTCCTTTTCATTAGGGGGCACTTTTTGGAGAAGGTTGGCAATGGCACTCTCTCTCTTTTTGACCAATTCCTGTCTTGTATTTTCAAGGACGTAGTCTGTTCCCCTTGTGATGAAGTCTTTGATTAACCCTATTGGAGTACTGGGATCTTCAAGCCAATAGGGTTCGAGGAGTTCGTTCATTCTCCTCATCCTCCATCCCCCCACTTCGTCTGTCTCCATAAAATGCATGAACTGTTTCACCCACTCTTTACCTTTGGAAGACTGCTCCAATTTTGGAATGATCTTTTCAGGTTCAGTGCTTTTAAAGATATCAGCCAATCCTATTTCTCTGGCCAACTGACCAAACTCCCATAATTTCTTATCCACTTCGTAGACCTTATTTGGAAACCCCCTTAACATATCTTGAAATTGAGGATCTTGATCCTTCATCCCAAACCGCGTTTTACATAGGTCTTCAAGAATGAGCCAGGCATTATAGGAGGCGTACATTCCAAGGAAATGGATTTCCCACATCCTTTTATAGGCAAGGATCAGGTCATAGTTGTGATTGTAAAGTTGGAAGTTTGAGGCATTATCCACATCCAGTTCTTTGAGTTTATTATAGATACTTAACAATTCTTTCTTGCCCTTATCCCATAATCCATCGAAGTCCTCAATCCAGGGCCGAAGTGCCAATCGAAAACGGACCTCTCTTTCTGCGATCTCCTTTTCATCTCTCACAATATGGAAGGCATTGTAGGAGCCTCCATTTTTGAATCTCATCTCCCAGCCCTTACAAGTGGGGATGCTTAAGGTATCAGCAGCATATTTTAATCCATGGCAACAATACCTGATCCAAAACCAACCGTAAAGGGGTGTCCAAGGAGGAATGCTATGTGTTCCATCAAGAAACCATGAATGCATCTCTGGAAGGTCAATCTCTTCGATGAAATCATACCCTGGAACTTCATCCCATAAGCCTGCTTTACTTTGTATTTTTTCCGCCATATAGACCTCCTTTGCTTTTATAATTGGATTAACTCCACCTTCTGCCTTTTCACTTTCTTTGGTCTTCTTGCCTTTGTCTTTTTGAACCCTCCCATTCTTTTACTATTTAGATCACCTCCTTTTTTCCAAAATTAGATTTAAGGTCTATAAAGTTTGGCCATCAAGTCGATGATCTGGTCGGAAGCTGATTCCAATTTTTGGGCTACCACCTTAGCAGGCCTGGTTTGAAGAAGAAATATGTTTTTAGGGAAAGGAAAATCAAAGTCAATAGCCCATTCGATGTCTTGTGGAGAACCAAGTTTTTTTTCAAGCTCTATAGCCAACCTGGCGATTTCTTGGATTTCCTGATCATTGAGGCAGGGGATTGATCGCTTCTCTAATGGAACAGCCTCCCATTCTGCCCCGACTCCTCTGCTTACAACGTGTCTGCTCTTTTCACCAATAATCCTTTCTGATATTTCCATGGTTTTTTTATCGATTGAAAATCTATCGACACTTCCTTCTCCACTGACAACCCCTTCTCCCAATCCCCAATTACTTTCAATGACTACCTTTGAGGCATCCCCTGAGATAGGGTCAATCGTAAAACCAATGCCAGAGGCACATGCATTGACCATTTTCAAAACCGCTACACCAAGTTCATCTCCTAACAGTGGAAGGCCCTTATTCAGTCGAAAGGCAATTGCCCGAGAGGTATACGCACTTGCCCAAACCTTTTTCACCTTTTCTAAGACGTCTGCTATCCCTTTAACATTGAGGTAGGTTTCAAACATACCTGGTCTACTTTCCACCCCAGCAGATCGGACAGAGACCGCTACATCTGGAATCTGTGTCAATTTACATAGTCTCTCGTAGTTTTCACTGATTTGTCTTTCGATCTCCGTTGGCATTTTTTTCTCTTCGATAATGGCCTGAATCGTCTGACTCATTTGGTCAATCTTCGTAATATTGAAATCCTTCAAATCACCCAGACTTTTCACATACTGGGAAAGTTCGATGGAGGCCCCTGAATCTATGAGGAATTTTCGATACATATCGATCGAGATAGCAAAACCTGGTGGGACAGGCAAACCCATTCGGATCATCTCTCCAAGATTTGCACATTTCTTTCCCACAATGGGATTATACTCCTTCCCAATCTCCTCAAGCCACAATATTAACTTCTTGGAACTCATTTTTTCTCCTTTGCCACTCTATAAAGTAGGTTGGGAATATATCTTTTAAAGTTTTAACAATAAATACTCCTCACCCATTCTGTTTCAAAATGGTTGAACTTTCTCAGAAACAGAACAAAGGATATTTCTTGGCATCTGCGATTAATTTATCGATGATATTTGAGGTATCCTAATGAATATATTTTCCAATATTGACAAGTCAACATAATAATTTTTATAATGCTATAAAAAATTCTTATAGAAATCTAAAAACCTATTTGTTTTCAAAAGGTTTCATAAATTTAAATTTAGACGTTTAACTCGTTTTTGTAAAATGGATTTAGGGAGACTACCTTGAATCTAAAACAATTAGAAGCGTTTTATTTAGTGATCAAAAGGGGAAGTTTTACAAAGGCGGCTGAGGAGTTGAATGTGACTCAGCCTGCTGTCACCATACAAGTGAGGGCGTTGGAGAAATCGTTAAATCTGAAACTTATCCAGCAAGTTGGGAAGAAGGTGCACTTAAATGAGGCAGGAGAGCTTCTTTACCAATATGCAGAGAAGATCTTTGATCTGGTGAACGAAGCTGATGAAAAGATGAGGGATTTTAAAAAATTGCTAAGAGGGACCCTTCGAATTGGGACAACGAAAAATTATGCTCGTTACATCATGCCATCCATCCTTTCTGAATTTCAAAGAAGGTTCCCCCGCATCAAGGTCATTTTAGATGAAGGGAATTCTGAGAGTATGGCAAGAAGTGTAGCCGAAATGAAGAACGAACTCGCTATTATCGCTCAACTTAACCTTGATCGAAAAATCAAATCGAAGTTTTTCTCTACGGTTGAATTTGTCTTGGTTGCCTCACCTGAACACAGATTCTCCAAACAGGAGATCGTCTCTTTGAGAGAACTGAATGGGGAACCGGTGATTTTGAGAGAGAAGGGATCTGGTTCAAGGGAAGCAATACTAAGGAAATTTCAGGAATATGGAATCTGGCCCTCTGTGATTATTGAATCGAGTAGCCTGGATTTTATTGTGGACTATGTGAAACAGAATAAAGCGGTCTCTTTTATGTTTCAACCGGATATCCAAGAGGAATTAGAGATGGGAACTCTGAAGGTTATCCCTCTTGAAGAAGGGAATATTATTTTCTTTACGGATATTATTTACCATGGTGAAAAACCGTTGTCTCCTCCTGGGCAGGCCTTTTTAAACATGGTTGAGGAATTAAAGAGAGAATCGGTCCTTCCCCCCTCTTTTGTCACTACGAAAACCTAAACCCTGCCTTTTAGTGCATCACCCGCCCACCGTCTACTAAGAGGGTTTGCCCGGTGATGAAATCACTCTCATCTGAGGCAAGAAAGATGACCGCTCCGACAAGATCCTCGGGTTTTTCAAGTCTGCCCAGAGGGGTACGGCTGGTATCATATTTGGTGACATCTGCAATCGATCGGCTCGCCTCTGTATCCGTAAATCCTGGAGCCACGGCATTGATATTGATATGATAAGGCCCCAATTCCACAGCAAGGGCTCGTGTCAGCCCAACGACTCCCCCTTTGGAGGCCACGTAATGGACAAAACCATGTGAGCCTGTGAAGAAGGTTTCTGAAGAGAGGTTAATAATTTTACCTTTTCCTTGTTGCTTCATATATGGGAATACTGCTTTAGTACAAAGCCAGGGCCCTTTAACATTGACCCTCATCACCTTATCCCATACTTCAGGGTCAATTTCAAAGAAGGGTTTTCTCAGAAGGCCATAAATGATGGCTGCATTGTTGATGAGGATATCAATCCTTCCAAAGGTGTTAAAGGTTTGTTCTGCCATCTTAAGAGTATCTTCTTCAATGGAGACATCAACCCTTATGCCTTTGGCAACCCCACCTAACGATTCGATTTCGCTAATCGTTTCCTGAAAGTCAGCAATATCGGCAACCATGATCTTGGCTCCTTCTTTTGCCAGTGCGATAGAGAATGCCTTTCCAAGTCCCCTGGCTCCTCCTGTCACGATGGCAACCTTATCTTTTAACCTCATTACCCTTCCTCCTCG
>CAZFDM010000127.1:0-4844 GCA_964517975.1 uncultured Syntrophaceae bacterium | reverse complement strand
ATCTAACCCCTAAATTCCATTGCTGATCCCCAAATTCCATTTTTGTTCCGTTACCGTTTACTTACCTCTCCAGATGTTTACAAAGGAAGTTGGAGGTAAGGGATCTCCAATTTTCTCTTTCTAAATCTTGTGATTGAATTGAATTTTATGATAAACTTCAATAAGATTTTTCATGGCTGAAAGAAAAGGATATGTACCGATTGGTTAATGGGTCAGTTCTCAGACAATTGATAGAGATTTCAGGTCCTCAGGCTGTGTTTTCAGATGAGGAAACCCTCACTATCTACTCAAAGGATGAAACGATTGGGATCTCTTTCAGGCCTGAGGTCGTGGTCAAGCCCACCACTTCTAAAGAGATTCAAGAGATCATGCGGCTTGCAAACCTTGAAAAAATTCCTCTCACACCGCGTGGAAAAGGAACAGGGTTAAGCGGTGGGGCTGTTCCTATTTACGGTGGAATTGTTCTCTCTTGTGAGAGGATGGAGGGAATTCTTGATATTGATCATGAAAATCTGATGGTGGTGACTGAACCCGGGATTATTACAGGAGTGCTCCAAAGTGCAGTGGAAGCAGAAAATCTTTTTTATCCTCCTGACCCTGCGAGCCTAGCAAGTTGTAGCATTGGAGGCAATGTGGCCGAAGGTGCAGGAGGGAGCCGGGCCGTTAGATATGGAACCACCAAGGATTATGTGAACGGTCTGCAGGTCGTTCTTCCCTCTGGTGAGGTGATTTCAACTGGAGGAAAGGTGGTCAAAGATGTCACCGGTTACAATCTCACCCAATTGATCATAGGATCTGAAGGCACTTTAGGTATTGTCACCCAAATCATCCTTAGATTGATTCCTCTTCCTAAATTGAGAAAAGATATGCTCATTCCTTTCCCCACCATTGATCAAGCGGCAAGAACTGTTTCAGAGATCATTCGCTCAAAGATTGTCCCTACCGCTATTGAATTTATGGAGAAGAACAGTTTTGAACTGGCTGAAAGGTTTACCAAGCGGATCTTGCCATTCAGGGAGGCAGATGCCCACCTCCTTATCACCCTCGATGGAAATCACCAGGAGTCTTTAGAAGAGGATCAGAATAGGATTGGGGAGATCTGCGAAAGAAATGGTGCCATTGACATCTTGATCGCCAATTCCCCCACCATGAGGGATAGGATGTGGGAAGGACGAAAATGCCTATTTGAAGCCGCTAATCATTTCGGAAGCCCTTACAAGAGCCTCGATGTAGTGGTCCCACGGAGTCTTATCCCTACCCTGATTAAAAAGATTAAAGAGATTTCAGAAAAATCAAAGATGAAGGCCATGTCTTTTGGCCACGCAGGCGATGGAAATGTTCATACCCTTCTATTCAAAGGTGAACTTCCTGATGAAGAATGGGAGGATCGGATAGATCTAACCCAAAGAGAACTCTACCAATCAACCATTGACCTTGGAGGTAGAATCACCGCGGAACATGGGGTCGGAATTTTGAGAAAACCCTTTCTCTCCATGAATCTTGATCCGCAGCAGATCGAATTGCTGAAGGGTTTGAAAAAGGTTTTTGACCCTCAACATATCCTTAATCCCGGGAAAATCTTCGATCGATAGGGTGGCAAGGGAAAAATAATTCTGTTATAGTGTTTTTTAATAGGATAAAAAGTGGGGAGTGTTTGTCGTGGGAACAATACTGTTTTGACCAATTGAAGAAAGGAGATAAAGATGGCACAGGCAAAAGAGGGTGATACGGTAAGAGTGCATTACACGGTAAAGTTGGGAGATGGCACAGTCGTTGGTTCCACGACTAACCATGATCCCCTTCAATTTACTATCGGAGAGGGTCAGATCCTACCGAGTTTTGAACAGGCAGTGGTGGGTATGAATCCAGGAGAATCAAAAACCATCGAGGTTCCAGCCGATCAGGCTTTTGGTCCGTACCTGGATGAAATGGTGGTCAAGTTAGATCGGAGCCAGTTGCCAGTCAATTTTGACCCCCACGTTGGGGAGCAGGTCCATTTTCGCCAATGGGATGGGCAAATCGTAACCGCCATAGTCATCGAGACCACGGATCTAAGCATCACCATCGATGCAAATCACCCTTTAGCAGGGAAAGATCTGACTTTCGATATCCAGTTCGTCGAGGTGATTTAGGTTTTAATGTCCTCGTCCTTTTTTGACATGGGTCGCCATTTCTCTTGCTCTTAATTCAGCAATTCTCTTTTCTTTCGCCGGACCCAAAATGACTTTAGGAGGACCTTCAGCTCTTCTTAAGATCCCCTTCTGTTCCAGTTCCTCCCGGGTTGTCACCTCTGTCTTTATTTGTCTTGCTTGAACCACCAATGGGTCTTCTGGATAAACGGGCTCTTTGGCAAAGATACCCCTTCGTTCCAGGTCTTCACTGACGAAGCCCAAATCCAACTCTTTTAAGGTCTCTTTCGTCGGGCAACCGTTTCGATTAAATCCCTTCACCTTATAATAGGTATCCAGTAGTCTTTGTTCAGCCTGATGGTCTCTAAAGGTCCAGTGGTTGGCAGGAGGAGCGTCGTCTGCTCTATTTAGCCCTAATCTGGAATTAATGGCTCTAACCAAAGTCCGATTTCGTCTGGCTATTCTCCAGAGTCCGGTTTCATCAAGTTCTATTCCAGTTGCAAGTGAGGTGATATAGGGTAAATTATGGATATGATAGGCAGGTCTTCCGCCAAACTGGCCTCTGAACGAGGAGAGAAAACCACAAATCCCCAGGCTGTCGTCGATGTAATGCATCGTCTCATTCCAGTCACAGATCTCAGCAGCCCTCTCATTAGAGATATCGGATTTCTTTTCCCACTCTAATAGATAAGTCTTAAACTTTTCATCGGGGACTGCTACCCAATCCTTTACAAAAGCCTTTCGCTCCTCCCACGTAGGAAGAGGATCCTGAGGGAAGGACCCTTCAATGGAGGTGATCAAACACTTCTCACCCGTGGCAATCATCAGGAAGTAGATTGGATTAAGTTTCCCCAGTTTGATAGGTACCTGTTCAACTTTTTTAACGGTATTATGCTCATAGGCCTCTGCCCCTTTGCCAATCTGACGGGCTGCCCAGTAAGTCCCATTGGCTAAGAGATCGCCAACTCCTTCACGGTGAATAATTTTATCTAGCAAATAGTAGAATCTCCCCCTGTGGTCAGAAGCGGGTGGCATTTCAGGTAAGTCTTGGTCGGTCAAAATGCCGGCATCGTAAAGATCAATGGCAAAGGCGATAACCAGTGGGGTTGACCAACTATCCAGCCCTTGCTCTTGAGCAAGACCAATAAATTCAAAACTAAAATCAATCTCCTCAAATGCAGCAAAATGATAGGCATTTTTTGTCCAGCACTTGTAAGTATATCTCTCCCGTCCCGGCCAGGAAATTAACGTGTGGCATCCCTTTGGACAGTTATAGCAACTGAGCTGTCGGTCCATATGCTCGTATTTCCAGGTCCGCCATCTTTCTTCGAGGTCTTTATTCCAGAAATTTTTGATCCGAATCCGCGCATTGCCCCATGCAAAATTGTTGTGGTGCCATTCATCATTCTCATCAAATGCCATCCATTCTCCGAGATAAGGGTTCTCGAAGATATCTTTCATCAACTTACGGCATTCCTCAAACAGTTCTGTGGGCCGGGCGACTTGAATGTCTTTTGTGCCACGAACCGCTATCGCCTTTAACCTCTTATCTCCCATTACCGGCCCAACTCCTCGAGAGGCACTTCCGCAGCCTGATTCGATCGTCGACATGGCCACCCGATTCTCACCAGCAAGGCCGATTGCAGCCACTTGGATTTTTTCATCCCCCAATTCCTGTTTAATCCGTCTTGCTGTTTCGTGGACACCCTTTCCCTGTAGATGCCTGGCATCCCGTATTTCTACCTTATCATTATGAATCCACAAATAAACCAAATCCGGAGATTTCCCGCGGAGGATGATTTTATCGTAACCCGCAAATTTCAATTCCGGTCCAAAATAATATCCCATGATGGAATAGGCATGCAATTTTGTGTAAGGAGAAATGGTAGAAACAACGAGTCGGTTGGCACCAGGAACAGGAGTGCCACAGAGAAGGCCACTTCCAAAAATGAGGAGATTATCAGGGGAAGAGGGATCAACTTCCGGGGGAACCCTCTCATAAAGTATCTTGGCATTAGAACCCACCCCTCCCAAGTAGAGTTCGGTGTCTCTTGGGTCTGTCTCCACTTTCTCAATGGTTCCTCTGGATAGATCCACTTCTAAATGATACCCTGTCTCTGCGTATCTCATTCTCTCTACCTCTTGAACTTAATTTCCGTTCTCTGCTCTTTATATAATATATCATAGAATATTTCACCTGCCTGCGTAAATAGGACTATCCTTTATGGCATTTGATTTTAGAGAGTTGGAATGTTAGGATAAAAACCATAGCCTTTAAAAAAGGAGGGCGGTTAGTGGGATTTTTTGAAAAATTAAAAAGGGGGCTTTCCAAAACTCACCAGGGGTTTGTTGAGAAGATCGACCGTCTCTTTCTTGGAAAGAAAACAATCGATTCAGACCTCTTAGAAGAGTTTGAAGCGATTCTCTTCGAAGCAGATCTTGGAATAAAGACCACCAATCAATTGATTGAGAATGTTCAACAAAGCCTAAAAAGGGGTGAACTTCAGAACCCGGAAAAGATAAAAGACTTTATAAAAGGAGAGATTTTCACCATTCTGAAAAGAGGTGAAATGCCCCTTCGCATCGATTTCTCGCAGACAAAACCTTTTGTTATGATGGTCGTTGGGGTGAATGGAGGGGGTAAAACGACAACCATTGGCAAGATTGCTTATCAATTTTCCTCACAGGGGAAGAAGGTTCTCATCGGGGCAGCGG
>CAZFDM010000126.1:0-82500 GCA_964517975.1 uncultured Syntrophaceae bacterium | reverse complement strand
GAATTCCATAACTTTTCCACAACTCTTACAAACGATATGGTGATGATGATCCTCCAATTCGCAGAGTTTATACCTTCCATTGGATCCGTTTGTAATTTTGAAGGCCATCCCTATGGATTCAAAAAGATCGAGGCAACGGTAAATTGAACTCAGCCCTATCTTTTTGTGATTTTTAATCAGGCATTGATAAAGGTCTTGGGCAGTCAGGGGGTCTTTAGCCTTTGAGAGTTCCTTATAGATTAGAAGTCTTGGATGGCTCATCCTTACCTTCTTTTTTTTGAGAGTCTTTCTAAAAAATTCTTTATTCATAGGTAGTTAAAAAGAAATTGAGAATATTTTCATTTAGAATTATAAACTTTTTCCCATCCTTGTCAACCCATTGCTCCTTAGTAAGGTTATTGGTTATTGACCCAGAATCTTCTTTATCTCTCTCTCATCTTGGATGGGGGGAAGGCAGGTTGAATTTTTACAGATAAAAAGGGTTGGCGTTTTCTCAATCGTTTTTTCCATAAGAAAGGGGAACCACTTCCCATCCAAAGATTCTTCAGGATCTCTCAGGCTTAAGATTTTATTTGGAAGATAGGTGAGGTGAATGGTCTTGAGAATGGATTTCATCCTCGGATCACTCTTTGACCCTACGAGCCCAATCTCTTCTGGCCAGAAAAAGAAGGAGAGACCTGATAGCATATGGGGGAAGCCAAAAGGGTGTTTTGAGAAGAAGGGATAAAAGAGGTAAAGGATCTTTTCGGCCTTCTTCTTTAGGGATTCGTCTCCTTTTAAAAATCCAAGCCGAATGAGATTAAAAACCGCAACAGAATTAGCTGAGGGGACCGCTTGATCATATGGATTTTTTGATCGGGCAATCAAAGGAGCCTCCCTTTTTTCTGTAAAGAAAAACCCTCCCTCCTTTTTATCCCAGAATCGGCCAATCATCTCATGATTCAGGCGATCCGCTTCGTTGAGCCACTCCATTTCGAAGGTAGACTCGTAAAGGTCGATCAGGGCCTGGATGAAAAAGGCATAATCCTCAGAATAGCCCTTTACCCGGCTTATCCCTTTCACATAGACTCTCATCAGGTCGCCATTGCTTTTCATCTTTTGAAGGATAAATTGAGCTCCCTTTTTCGCCGCACGGAGATAGTCTTCTCTATTGGTTACTTTAAATCCATCCACAAAACTTGAGATCATCAACCCATTCCAGGCGGTCAAGATCTTCTCATCACGATTGGGTTTTGCCCTCTTCTCCCTTTGAAGAAAGAGTTTTTTCCGTGCTTCTTCGAACTGTTTCTCTAATTCTTCGACAGGGATTCCATACCCCTGAGAAACCTTCTCTAAGGGAGAGTCGATGTAAAGGACATTTCTGCCCTCCTTAAAATTCCCATGGTGAGAGACTCCATAATAGGAACAGAAGGGAGCCCCAATCTCTTTCCCTAAAATCTCCTTAATCTGATCTTGAGTCCAGAGATAAAATTTCCCCTCCTCACCCTCACTATCTGCATCTTGGGTCGAATAGAATCCTCCTTCAGGGCTTCTCATTTCGGATAGGACGTATTGAAGGATCTTTTCCCCCACACGGCGATATCTCTCTTGACCGGTGGCCTGATAGGCTTCAAAATAGGTTCGGGAAAGAAGGGCGTTGTCATAAAGCATCTTTTCGAAATGGGGGATAAGCCATCGTTCATCCACTGCATAGCGATGAAAACCCCCTCCAAGATGGTCGTAGATACCTCCATCAGCCATCTTTTCCAAGGTCCATTCTACGCTCCTTAATGCCTCTTTGGAACCTGTCCGTTTCCAATATCTCAGAAGAAAAGAGAGCGCCAGGCTGTTGGGAAATTTAGGTGCTCTTCCAAATCCCCCATTGACTGGATCATACTGTTTTTTGAAGGTCTCAAAGGCGTGGGTGAAGATTGTTTCATCTATTACCTCTTGGTGTGGGGGAATAGAAACAATCTGTTGGAGGGCATCTTTTACCTGGGTTGCCACCTTTTCAACTTCTCTTAAATGGGAATGATAATACTCAGAGACAACCCTCAATACCTTTTTGAAACCTGGCATTCCCCCTCTGTCTTCGGGTGGGAAATAGGTTCCGGCATGAAAGGGAATCAAATCAGGAGTTAAGAAAACGGTCATTGGCCATCCTCCAGAACCTGTCATCAGTTGGACCGCATTCATATAGATCTCATCGAGGTCTGGCCTCTCTTCCCTATCGACCTTAATATTGATGAACTGCTCATTCATGATCTGAGCAATGGTTTCATCTTCAAAAGACTCCTTCTCCATGACGTGACACCAATGGCAAGAGGAGTATCCAATACTAAGGAGAATAGGCTTATTCTCTTTCTTTGCTCGCGCAAGCGCCTCCTCTCCCCATGGATACCAATCTACAGGATTATGGGCATGCCCTAAAAGATAAGGGCTCGTTTCATGAATTAGGCGATTGGTATATTTGGGTCCCACTTTAGCTCCTTTACGATTAAAGATCTTCCATTCTCATTTAAATTCCACAAATTGGCCCTTAGGGGCAGAACAGACTGGACAGACCTCTGGCCAAATGCCGTCGGACACATAACCGCATACCCCACACACATAACAGGTTGTCTCTCGCTCTCCGATCAGATGGTTGATGGCCTTTTTATAGAGTTTGGCGTGGGTATCCTCCACATCTCTCGAGTGGGAGAAGATCGTTGAGGCTGTGGAGTCTCCTATCTCCTCTGCGAGTTCGATAAAATGGCCATAGGCCACCCCTGCAACAGTGGTTTCTGATTGGAAGCTTTCTTTAAGATTGGTATCCGTGTCTTTAATCTCCCTGAGCATCCGAAGGGCACGCTCTCCGTGAATCTCTTCACTGAAGGCGATGACACGAAAGAGCTGAGAGATTTGTGGTAATCCTTCCTCTTCGGCTTTCTTAGCAAAAATTTTTAGTCTCAAGGCCGCTTTGGCCTCGCCTTCATATATCTTTTGGAAGGCTTCTTTGATCCTCTCGTCCATCGTTCCTCCTTAATGGTTCTTCTGGTTGGCTACTCTTTCTTTATTTCTACCTTTCTTATTTTAGAATGATTTCCTAATATAAACCTAATCGATGCCCGTCGCCCTGTCAATCTTAAATCTAATTTCTATCCTTCCATCTTTCTTTCCAAATATGAGACTTCTGAAAAATCATATTCAGGTAAGGGACAAGCCCTTCCCCTACCATCGTTGATTCGTATCCGTCTGGAAGCTTTTTAACTCCCTCCCCTACTGGAGTTTGATTTCCTTATATCCTTTTTATATAGGAGGGTAAGGTTCAAAACCCTTCGGTTGCGGGCATTGACCATTTTAATGTGTTAACCATTTCTTTAAGAAACATAAGCCTTTTCAGGGAATTAAATGTTATTACTCAACTTGGATAGGTATCCGCCCGAAGGCTTTCTCACCCAACCCTCCCATACTGGAAATTGATTATTATATACTTTTTCAGAAATCTCCTATCTTTTTGTTGACAATCCAGTATCCATTGGGGCAGAATTTTTTTGTTGAAGGAGAGACCTAAGGGGAAAAAGGCTTTCGAAGGAGGGCCGAAGAGGGTTGAGTTTAAGGAAAAGTGATGATATTTTAATAAGCCAGGGGGAAAGACCTATCTCAACAAACCCTTCAGTAATGAGGATTCGTTTAGTAGAAAAGGTTGGGAGATTCTCATCCCAAACTTTTTAAAGCAGACTTTGAAGTAATACCTGCCGACTCATCGTCATTCTTTGGATCGTGATGTTGGTAATAGGAGGGTCAGAAAAATGAAATTTCCAGAGGATTTGCTATACACGGAAAGCCACGAATGGGTCAGGGATGAAGGGACACAGGTGACGATTGGCTTAACAGATTATGCACAGAGTCAATTAAAGGATATCGTCTATGTGGAACTTCCGGAGATTGGTGCTGTCTTTAAGAAGGGAGATAGTATTGGAGTGGTAGAATCCGTAAAGACGGTGGCCGATCTTTTTTCTCCGATCACCGGAAAAGTTGTGGATACAAACTTTGCTCTCAAGGATCATCCCCAATTCGTTAATGAAGATCCCTATGGCAAGGGATGGATTTTAAAAATGGAGGCAAGCGATAGAGAGGAGTTCAAGACCCTCCTATCGGCCAAATCTTATCAAGGATTGTTGTCAGAGGAATCTTAGATGAGATATTTTACTCGTTATATTCCACATACCGAAGAGGATGTGAAAGAGATGCTCGACACAATTGGTGTCGGGAAATTGGAAGACCTCTTTAAAGTAATCCCTGAAAAGGACAGACTGTCAAGCCTCCTTCATCTTCCTCCTCCCCTTTCCGAACGTGACCTGATTGAACACCTTCGTTACCTTCAATCTCCAGTTTATACTTGCTTCCTTGGAGCAGGAGCGTATTATCACTTTATTCCTGCGGTGGTTCCCCACCTCATTTCACGCTCTGAGTTTTATACTGCTTATACGCCCTATCAGCCTGAGATCAGCCAGGGAACGCTTCAAGCGATCTTCGAATATCAGACCTTGATGTGCCAGTTGACAGGAATGGAGGTTTCCAATGCCTCGATGTATGACGGGGCCTCCAGCCTGGCCGAGGCTGTGTTGATGGCCTCTCGTATCACAAAAAAGAGAAAAGTTCTTTTGTCAGAAGCCATTCATCCCGAATATCGTCAGGTGATTCAGACCTACCTTGATCCTGATCGAGAGCCAATCATCTTGATTCCTTATGAGAAAGAAGGAGGTCGAACAGACGAGGAAATTTTATTGAGCAGGCTCGATGAAGAGGTTAGTGCGGTAGTGGTTCAAAATCCAAACTTTTTTGGGGTGATTGAAGATCTCCCAAAACTTATAGAAAGGGTCCACCAGGCCGGGTCCCTGGTCATTGTAGGTTTTAGTGAGGCGATTGCCTATGGCATTCTTGCACCTCCTGGATCGATGGGAGCGGATATCGTGGCTGGAGAGGGTCAGAGTTTGGGAATTCCGCTTTCTTATGGGGGCCCCTATTTGGGGATTTTTGCTACCCGGGAAAGGTTTGTTCGAAATATGCCTGGTCGGTTGGTTGGAGAGACCGTTGATCTTGAGGGCCAAAGGGGATTTGTCCTCACCTTAGCAACGAGAGAACAACATATCCGAAGGGAACGGGCCACTTCGAATATCTGTACCAATGAAGGCCTCTGCGCCCTGATGGCAACGATCTTCCTCTCTTGCCTTGGAAAAGAGGGTTTAAAAGAGTTAGCGGTGATGAACCTGAGCAAGGCAGAATATGCCAAAAAGATTGCTTCACGGATTCATGGCTGTAAATTGAATTTCAATGCCCCAACCTTTAATGAGTTCGTCTTGAAGATCGAAGGGGAACCTGAAAGGATTCTTGAGCAAATGAGGGAAGAAAAGATTTTGGGCGGTTTATCCTTAAAGAGATTCTATCCTGAACTGTCTCAACATCTCCTCGTTACAGTGACTGAAATGGTCAAAAAGGAGGAGATTGATCGATGGGCTGAAATTTTAGCAAAGAGCATAGCGTAAAACGCATCGGATAAAAATATAAATTCATTTTCAAGGTAACAATGGTTGGAAAGAAAAGAGAGACTGGACTGATTCAGGACGAACCTCTGATCTTTGAGCAGGGAGGTAAGGGACGGAAAGGGTATTCCCTTCCTCGATGGGATGTGGAGGAGGTGGAGGCTAAAAGTCTCATTCCTCCTTCTTTATTAAGGGAAGATTTAGAAGGTTTTCCTCAAGTAAGCGAAGTCGATGTCATCCGCCATTTCACAAGGCTTTCCCAATGGAATTATGGCGTGGATAGTGGAGTTTATCCATTAGGGTCCTGTACGATGAAGTACAACCCAAAGATCAATGAAGAGATTGCTCGGGCTGAAGGGTTTGCGAACATCCATCCCTACACCCCTGAACCCCTTACTCAAGGAGTTCTGAAGTTGATGTATGATCTTGGGCTCTACCTTTCTGAGATCACGGGGATGGACCAAGTAAGCCTCCAGCCTGCTGCGGGTGCTCATGGAGAGCTCACTGGGATGTTAATGATCAAAAAATGTCTGGAGGGGCGAGGAGAGAGAAGAACCAAGGTCTTAGTTCCAGATACAGCCCACGGAACCAATTGTTCCACCTCGACGATTGCCTCTTTTCAGATGATCGGGATCAGATCGAATGAAAAAGGAGTGATTCCTCCTGAACAAGTAGCCCAGAAGATGGATGAGGAAGTGGCTGCCATCATGGTCACGAATCCTAACACATTGGGCCTTTTCGAGGAACATCTAAAGGAGATTTCTGAAATCGTCCATCAAAAAGGAGGGTTTGTCTACTGCGACGGAGCCAACCTCAATGCCCTGATGGGAATTGTGAAATTGGGCGATCTCGGCGTCGATGTCGTTCACATCAATCTTCATAAAACCTTTTCAACCCCACATGGGGGTGGTGGGCCTGGTTCAGGTCCAGTGGCCATTAAAAAGGAACTTGCTCCTTACCTCCCCATTCCTGTTATTGAAAAAGATGGGGAAACTTACCGACTGAATGAAAACAGACCGCACAGCATTGGAAAGGTCAGGGCGTACTATGGGAATTTTGGAGTTTTGATAAAAGCGTATGCTTACCTTATCACCATGGGGCCAGAGGGGTTAAAGAAGGTTAGCGAGATGGCTGTCCTCAATGCGAATTACCTGATGAAGAGATTGAAAGGATATTACCATCTTCCTTATGAGCGTACCTGTATGCATGAGTGTGTTTTTACTGACCATTTTCAGGAAAAATATCATGTCTCAACCCTCGACATTGCTAAGAGGCTAATCGATTATGGCTATCATCCACCCACGATCTACTTTCCACTGGTCGTCAAAGGAGCATTGATGATAGAGCCTACCGAGACAGAAAGTAAGGAGAGCCTCGATCAGTTTATTGAGACGATGATCACCATTGCCCAAGAGGCAGAAGAGAATCCGGATCTACTTCGAATGGCGCCCCAAAAGGTGAAGGTGAGAAGACTCGATGAAGTTTTGGCTGCCAGAAGACCGAAATTAAGGTGGAGGCTAACCGCCTCCCCTTCTCTCCATGGAGGAGAGGAATAAGGTGAGGGGGAAATCCCAATCATCAAATCCCAAATTCCCAATCAAAATGTATGTTAATCGATCTGTCCTATGACCTTTGGTCAGAGGAATTTTGGTTATTCTTTAATGATTGGTGTTTAGATTCTTACATGTTTAAGTCTGAGAATTTATCTCTAACACTTGAGAACAAATGGTGTCATGCTGAACTTGGTTCAGCATCTTATTTTGTCCAAAAGGTGAGATCCTGAAACGAGTTCAGGATGACAAGTCTGTTAAATTTCAAATATTTTTGGTTAGACTTTTTTAAGGAGGGCCTCTTATGAAAAAAGAGGTGAGGTGGGGGATGGTCATTGACCTCAGGCGTTGTACAGGATGCCACGCCTGCCAAGTAGCCTGTAAGGCTGAGCACGAGGTTCCCCTTGGGGTCTGGAGAATCTGGGTGAAGGTGGTGCAGAAAGGGACCTATCCTGAAATGGCAACCATCAATCTCCCATGGGATTGTCCTTACTGTGAAAGGCCTGAGGAGGCAAGATATCCCCGAATGCAAACCTTGTTCTTACCATGGCTCTGTAACCATTGTGAACGCCCAATCTGCAATACCGTCTGCCCGGTAAAGGCTGCCTATAAGCGGGAAGATGGAATTGTTCTGATCGATCCTCATCGTTGTATTGGTTGTAACTACTGTCGAGCAGCCTGTCCCTATAACGTGAGATACGCCAATCCCATTACAGGAATGCTTGAGAAGTGTGATTTCTGTGTCCATCGAGTCGATGCTGGTTTACCACCCGCCTGTGTGGAGGCGTGTCCAACGGAAGCGATGGTATTTGGAAATTTGCGGGATCCGAGCAGTAAAATTTCCCAACTCCTCTCCAAGGAGAAGACCCAGGTTCTCAAACAGATGATGGCTACCTTTCCTCAGGTCTATTATATCGGTTTGGATATGGATGTGGCTGATCCATTAAAGGGTTGGAAAGAAGGGGTATTACCCCAAAGATTAAAGAAAGTGATAAGATAGGGGGCTCCGATGGATGTCCAGGTCTTATATAATGTTTTTCACCATGAAGCAGTCAGCCTCTTGATTGCAATCTATTTCCATATCGTAGGCCTACATGCGGGTTGTTCAATTGTCTCAATCACCGCCACCCTGCTTGGGAAGAATGAATATAAACCTGTGGCAAAGATCGGGGCCATCTTTGTCATTATCCTCTTTTCAATCTCTCCGATCTTTCTGCTGGTCGATCTTTTTCAGCCCTTGCGATTCTGGTATCTTTTTCTCCATTTCAATCCCACCTCTCCAATCAGTTGGGGAACTTTCTTTCTCTGTGCCTATCCAACCTTCACAGGAATCTATATCTACTTTCTATTTAAGAACAATGTGAAATGGTCAAAAATCTTTGGGGTCATCAGTCTTCCCTTTGCGATCAGCGTTCATGGATATACGGGTTTTATCTTAGGATTTGCCAAAGCCCGTGTCCTTTGGAATACTGCTGTCATGCCATCCTATTTCTTATGTTCGGCCATGATTTCGGGAATGGCCTTTATGCTTGTCGTTGCCATTGTTCGCTACTACAGCACATATAAAAACAAACCTCTTGAGGAGAGGCAAAAGGATCTTCATATCATTGATCTTCTTGCAAAGTGGATGGCTGGTTTTATGATCCTCAATGTCTTCTATGTTTTTTCTGACCTCACCGTGATGTATTACCATACGGAGGATGCTTTTGAAACGGTTGAACTCGTTCGTCTCGGTAAATTCAGTTTCCTCTACATCTGGGTAGATAATGTCTTGGGAAACATTGTCCCTTCCATTATCATTATCTTTAAGAAGACCCGCAGATCACTCATTCTCCTGTTGATTGCTGCCATTCTGGCCTCTATCGGTGTCTTTGTCATGCGGTATGTGATGGTCTTTGGTGGCCAATACGTTCCTTTGAGCTAAAGGGAGGGAAATGGGATGAACCGACGTGATTTTATAAAATACTGTCTGGTTGGAACTCAGGCCCTTCTTCTTCCTACCCTCTTTGAATCTTCTGCCCATGCCAAAGAGGAATTAGGGGGAAAGCAGGTTTCACGCCATACGAAGAGGCTTCTGAAAGGAGTTCCCAGTATCTGTCAACTCTGCCCTGCACGGTGTGGAATCATCGGTTTCTTGGAAGGCGACCGATTGATTAAGATCGGGGGAAATTTCAAGCATCCTAATAATCTTGGAAAACTATGTGCAAGAGGTCTTGCAGGGGTGAATCTGGCCTATGATCCAGAGCGTATCACCCACCCAATGATCCGAAGGGGGGAGAGGGGTAAGGGGCAATGGGAAAGGATCTCTTGGGATAGTGCTTATCGTGAAATTTCATCGAGACTAAAAGGGATCTATCAAAGCGGTAAGAAGGGAGGATTTGTCTTCCAGTCTGAACACCCACCAGAAGGTCTTGTTAGAAGGTTCGTGGAACAGTTTGGTCAAGCCATGGTTATCCATGAAGATAGCCTCCATTGGGGGAATAGAAATTGGGGACAGTGGCTCACTTGGGGGGAAGAAAGAGGAGTCCCAGATCTAGCCAATAGCCATTACATCTTAAACTTTGGTGCCAACCCCTATGAAACTCACGAATTCTATACAGGGTTGATTGGAAGGTTGATACAGGCCAAGGTTCAAAGGAAAGCCAAATTGGTGACCTTTGATGTGAGGTTATCCCACACCGCAGGAAATAGTGATGAGTGGTTTCCCATCACTCCAGGAACCGATGGAGTGGTGGCACTGGCTATGGCCTATGTGATTGTGAATGAGAATCTTCACGAAAAAGATTTTATCCAAAAGTGGACCAATCTTCACCCCGATGAACTGGCCAAATACCTTTCCCCATATACTCCAGAGAAAGCACAGAAGATTAGCGGGGTTCATGCCTCAGATATCGAAAGGATAGCGAGGGAGTTTGCTATAAGTAGGCCTGCAGTGGCCATTTCGGGTCGAGGAGTAAGTGGTCATTTCAATGGGGTCTATAATGAACGCTGCATCTTTCTGCTAAATGTTGTAGTAGGAAACATCGATGCCTTGGGAGGTTACTGTTTACCAAGAAGATACCCCATCGGTGAGCCAGGTTGGGATAGACCGTCCGTCGATACACGAGAGTGGCCGCCGATCACTCCTCAGAGGTTCATTACCTCTGTCAAAAAGGGAAAGTTTAGTCCAGACGTATATTTTCTCTATGAGTCTAATCCTGTCTTTAATAATCCTGAAACCCATTTGACCATGGAGGTACTCAAGAACGAGAAGTTGATTCCTTACATTGTAGTGGCAGAGAGTTATATGACTGAAACCGCCCAATATGCGGACATTATCCTTCCTGTGGCCACCTACCTTGAAAGTTGGAACTTGGACTCATCTCCAGCCTTAAGTCTGGTGCCCTTTGTTGCTCTCCAACAACCGATTATTCGTCCCTATGGTCAATCGATTTCCATCTCTGATCTTTTTATTGAACTTGCTCACAGGATCGGTGGAGGGCTCCAGAAGTATTTCAAATTCAATTCAACCGAAGAATACATTAAGAAGATTGTCTCAGGGATTGGAAAACTTGATCGGGCAGGGGGGCTCACCTATCTTAAGCAGTTTGGGGTATGGTTCGATTCCAAAGAAAAACCCAGATATCGATCTTATGAACAGAAGAGGTTTTTCACCCCCTCTGGAAAGATTGAAATCTATTCAGAGAGACTAAAAAAGATGGGATTTCATCCCTACCCTGTCTATGAGCCCATTCCAGGTCATGGAGACCTTAAGGGGAAATTTGTTCTGGTTACCTTTGAACCCAATGTGATGGGAGCAAGGACAGGGAACTTTCAGTGGCTGGCTGAGATAAAACATAAAAATCCAATCTGGCTCAATCGGGATGTAGCCAAACAACTTCATATTGAAGAAGGGGATCATGTCAAGGTTACGACAAAGATTGGATCCTTTGAAGCAGAGGCTCGACTGACTTTCGGCATTCATCCCAGGGCAATAGGGATTGAGAGGAATCTTGGCCACTGGGGATTCGGGAATATTGCCCAGGGGAAGAAATTCAAAAGCAAGGATCCCAATACCAGTTTGGTCTGGTGGGGAAAAGAAGCCCAGGGCCTCTCCCCCAACAGGATTATCTATGGAAATTCCGATCCCATTGGTGGAGGAGAGGGCTGGAATGATACACTGGTCTTCATCTCAAAGGCCTGAGGGGAAGGACTCCGATGAAAGCCTTACGCAAAATCAAGAGTTTAATAACGCTGGGTCATATAAAGAAGATATTAAAATCGAAATGGGTCATTGTCTTCTTCGGTCCTCTTTTCACTCTGCTCGGGGTGGCCTTTGTAATCTGGATGGGGCACCTATTGACCACCCATCCCATGATCTGCCTCTCTTGCCACGCAAGGCAGAGTAGCATTCCAATGTGGGCCCCTTCTAAGATTCACCCCTCCCGGGTGGGTTGCGTGGATTGTCATGCCAAACCAAATGCTCTGTTCCCTCGCCATTTTTTCGCGGATGAGAGAGTGAATCAAAACTGTCTCTTCTGCCACAGGACAGTAGCCCAGAAAGAAATGGAGACCGCTCATCACATGAAGATTGCCCATAAGATTCATATTGAAGAGTCAAAATTACAGTGTATTGATTGTCATAGAAATATTGCCCACGAAAAAATTGAGGCAGGGACGAATCGGCCAAGGAGGTTGACGTGTGTCGAATGTCATGAAGAGGCATTGGCCGGAGGTCCTGAAGAATGTATGAAATGCCATGTGAAGATTCCAGTAGCCTCTTCCTCTTGATGTTTAGAGTCACCTCAAGATGAAACCCTTTTCAAGTCTTCCTCACCAATTTATCCAATGGGTTTTAAAAGAAAAGAAGAAGGTGGTTGTGTGGAGCCTTCTCCCTTTCCTTTTTATCCTTTTATGGGCGGTGTTTCGGTATTCGGAGAGCCCTTCTTTCTGTGGCCTCTGTCATAATATGAAGGAGTATGTTGAATCTTGGAAGACCTCTTCGCATCACCAAGTATCTTGCCTTGATTGCCATCGTCATCCAGGCCTGGTAAGTCACCTTAAGGGAAAGTGGGTCGACCTCCAACTGGCACTGACCTACCTCTTGATTGGGAAAGGGGCTAAGAGATTCCATTATGAAGTGGATGATGGAAACTGCCTTCAAAAGGGGTGTCATAAGGTAGAAGATTTGAAAGAGACCATGATCTATAAAAATGTGACCTTTCCCCATGGGAAGCATCTTGGAGAGTTAAGAAGGGGGATGAAACTTCGTTGCACTTCCTGCCATGCCCAACTTGTTCAAGGGGCTCATCTTACTGTTCATGAAACCAATTGCTTTATCTGCCATTTCTATAAGGCCAGCCCAAAGGGAGAAGAAGAATGCATTTCGTGTGCAATAGGAGGCTGTAAATCCTGTCATATCGAACCCAAAGGGGATATTAAGGTGAAAGGTTGGAATTTCAATCACCGAAAGTATATTGCCCGAGGGATTGCTTGTGAGAAGTGTCATATTCATATTCTTCAAGGCGATGGCCACGTGCCCGAAGGGAAATGTCTTCAGTGTCATCAGGACCAAAGCCTGTTGGCTACAAAGTACACTGAATCTTTCATGCATAAAAAACATGTCACCGACCATAAAATTGAATGTGCCAATTGTCATACGGAGATTAGACATGAAATTGGCCCCATGCTTACAACGGTCCACTCTCCTGTTATCTGTGATAGGTGCCATAGGAAGGATGTCCACCTTGGACCAAGAGGGATCTATCGGGGGAGTGGAGGGATTGGAGTTCCTGATTCCCCGAGTCTGATGTTTACCATCCATATTGACTGCATTGCCTGTCATCGAAAGGGAGAAGGTTCCCCCTTCCTTCAAATTGAAAAATATGCGGAGCGAACGCTTGCAGAAGCTTGCGTGGATTGCCATGGAGAAGGTTTTGATAATACCTTAAACCATTGGAAATCACTCCTTTCGAAAATGGAAAAGGAGACCCATCAAAGGATTTTTAATGCTCAAAAGGTGCTCTATGAGTCTGAAAAGGCCAGAAAAGGATCCCCAGAATTCAAAAAGGCCCAAAACCTCCTCAATGAAGCCCGACATAATTATAACTTCGTCCTTTTAGGGAAAGGGGCTCACAATATCGAATATGCCCTTAAACTCTTCAACGAGGCCAGCAATAAGTCTGAACAGGTCATTGCGGTCCTCAATAAGAATTACAAACCAAAGGAGTTTTATTCCAGAATGAACTGTACCGCTCTCTGTCATATCGGAATGGAAAGGAGAACAGTTCCATTTAACGACACTAAATTCTCCCACGAAAAGCATGTAGTGAGGAATCAATTAAAATGTCTCGACTGCCATTCTCCCCGACAAAATCATGGAAAGACTTTCCTGAAAATTTGTGTCGAATGTCACCATGGTAAGGCTCAGAAAAAAGTAAGGTGTGAAGATTGTCACATTTCAGTTAAAAGACTATTAGAAGGGAGGGAAGGGATTGGCGTTAAAGAAAGGCCAAGCATTAAGTTAGAGATTTTGGAATGTGTGGATTGCCATCCTGGAGTGACTCAAAAGAAGAAAGAGTCTTTTGATACCATTAAGAAGCGATGTATTGAATGCCATGACCCGAGTTATGGGGATAAGGCAATCCAATGGAAGAATACCTATGAGAATCTTTTAAAGAAGACTACCTCGCGAATCGATCGGGTGAGAGAGGAGATTGAAAGAATTGACCAGCGTGGGGGTCATACCTTTGTTTATCGAAAACTTTTTGGGGAGGCGGAATTTAACTATAATTTAGTAAAAAAGGGGAATGGGATTCATAACTTAGAATATTCAGTTGATTTAATAGAATTTGCTAATTATCGCCTGGATGAAGCAATCAAACAGTTATCTAAAAAGAGATAAATTTCACTTATCGTTAGAATCAATTTTAAGATTCTTATGATTGAGACCTCTGAAAAAGTCTTTTTTTTATTATATAGGAGGGTAAACCGAATATCGGTAAGAGACAAGTCCTTACCCTATGAAGTTATTAATTTTTTGTAGGGTAAGCCCTTGTGGCTTACCACTTTTCGGTAAGGGATAAACCCTTACCCTACAATCATTTTTCTGTATCCGCCCGCCTCCCCCAGGGAAGAAGGGTTTTCCACTGCCCACCCATACTGAAAAATGGTTTACGATATAATTTTTCAGAGATCTCTGATTTAGGACTTGACAAATAGATAATTATTTCCTAAATATTCAGGTAAGATTTGTGAAAGGAGTCACAAAATTGAAATACACAAAGATTCCAGAAGCGACCATCCGAAGACTTTCCAGATATTCAAGGTGCTTAGAAGAGATGAATGAAAAGGGAGAAAAGGTTATCTCTTCTGCCCTACTGGCTAACAAATGTATGGTTAATGCAGCCCAGGTGAGAAAGGATCTCGCCTATTTTGGAGAGTTCGGAATCCGTGGGGTGGGATATTATGTAAAAGACCTTCTCCAAGATATTAAACGGATATTGGGATTGAATAAGGAATGGAGGATGGCTGTGATTGGTATAGGTGATTTGGGTTCTGCGCTCCTTTCTTACAAGGATTTTCTAAAACAGAATTATAAAATTGTTGCTGCTTTCGATATCAATCCTCCAAAAGTGATCGGAAGGGTTTCAGAGAAGTTGGGAAAGCCTGTTGAGATACTTCATACCAATCGGATCAAAGAGGTTGCTAAAGAAAGGGGGATTGAGATTGCCTTGATCACAACCCCTCCTTCAGAGGCTCAGAAAGTGGCAGATCTGCTGGTGGAGGCCGGGATAAGGGGAATCTTAAACTTTGCCCCAGTTCAAATCGCTGTGCCAGAGGGATTTGTGGTCAAGGATGTCTTTTTTACCCATATATTAGACAACTTGGCTTACCTTTTATCCAATACCTAAAATAGATAAAGATTTGGTAAGAGGCCCACTTCCTGAATTTGGGATGGGCCTTTTTTAATTTTCGAATTTTAAAGACGAAAGGGGGTTTTAGATGAAGAGAAAAATTGGGTTTATTGGATTGGGAATTATGGGAAAACCCATGGCCAAAAACCTTCTAAAGGCTGGATTCCCCCTGGTGGTCTACAACCGAAGTAAGGCTCCGGTAGAAGAATTGGTCAGGGAAAAGGCCCTGTCTGCAACTTCTCCCAAAGAAGTCGGAGAACGTACAGAGGTAATCATCACCATGCTTCTCGACTCTCCAGAAGTGAGGGAGGTCATATTAGGACGAGAAGGGGTGATTCATGGAATCCGAGAAGGTTCAGTGGTAATTGATATGAGTTCCATCAACCCCCTGGTTACAAAGGAGATTGCGAAGGAGTTAAAAGAGAAAGGAGTGGAGATGCTGGATGCTCCTGTCAGCGGAGGAGAGATCGGAGCGATTCAAGGAACGCTGGCTATTATGGTGGGTGGGGAAGAGAAGGTATTTAAAGATTGTTTGGAGATTTTTAATGCCCTTGGGAAAAGCATCGTCTATGTGGGAGAGATCGGTTCAGGAGGCTATGTCAAATTGGTCAATCAGGTCATCGTTGCCCTAAACATTGCGGCGATGGGAGAGGCTTTCACCCTTGGAGTAAAAGCAGGTCTTGATCCCCAAGTGATTTATCAAGCCATTCGAGGCGGATTGGCTGGGAGTCAGGTCCTGGAAACAAAGATGCCTATGATTCTTCAAAGGAATTTTAAACCAGGTTTTAAGATTCGTCTCCATCAGAAAGACCTCCAGAATGCCCTTTCCACCGCAAGGGATTTGGGCCTTCCCATGTTTCTTACCAGTTTTGTTCAACAGATCCTTACTTCCTTGATCCAAGAAGGCAAAGCTGAATATGACCATTCGGGCATTGTCACCTTTTTTGAAAAGTTCGCAGAAGCCCAAATTAAATCAGTATAGTTGGGTAAGCTCATGATCTCTTCTTAAGCCATCACTTCAACTTCTCGATCAGCTCCTCACAGGTCATGAGGTAGGCAAATCCGTAACCTAAATTTTTTAATGTCGCAAGGTGATGGTCGCTTCTTCCAGTGGCTGTCCCATCGATCAAGAAAAAAACCCTGTAGTTTCTCATAAAGGCATCGCGGGCTGTAGTTTCACAACAGAGGTTGGTCATCACCCCAGAGATGATTAAATCCTTAATTCCCTTGGATTGAAGGGTCGAATTTAGGTCTGTCTCGAGAAAGGCGCTATAATGTTTCTTTTGAAGGACAATATCCCCTGGTTCGACCTTAATTTCTGGAATCAGTCTCCAATCTTCTGTTCCACTCACGATGACCTCTCCCCACCATCCGATGAGTTCTCCTCCGTCAGACTCTGGATGGGTATGGCCATGTTGGGTAAAAAGGATGGGGATTCCCTTCTGTCGACAGGATTGGATCACCCTCAGGATATTTCCTAAGACCGGTTGAACAATCCGAGAGAAATAATTTTGAAGATCGATGACAAGAAGTGCTGCTTGTTTGGGTTGAAGGACCGCCTTCCTTTCCTTGTAGGGTTCCAACTCCTTCAAAATCTTTTTGAGATCGAGTTTCATTCTTTTCTCCACTTTGGATTATCCACTAAAGTTGCCTTCCCATTCCGCTCCACCAGGATCTTCACAAAACCTGTCTTCTCAATGTCGCCATAATTATGGCCTGCGTCCCCCGGGTAGACAGCAAAGAAGACAAACGGCCTTGTACCGGTATTGACCATTCGGTGTCCCCAGTAGGGAGGAATATAGGCAACCACCCCGGGCTTGATGAGGATGGATTCGAAATCTCCTCTCTCTGTCTGAATGAGAAGATATCCTTCTCCTTCCAACCCGAGATAGACCTCTGAGGTATCGGGTCTTCGATGATAGTGACCTTTGGTCATAAAATATTCTTCACCGATCTTACCAGGAAGAATGGTCGTTGAAGCAATCTGAAGATGACCATTCTCTTCGGGTAGAATTTTCTCATTGAAGAAGTAAATCACGGGGTCTTCGTTTTTAAGGATTCGATCCTCGGCTTCCGTATCAAAAAACATACCCCTCATGTGGCTGAGCTTACGGATATTTTTTCGGTCATGGGGGATGAGATCCCCGGTCTTAAAGTTAAGATGCATGGAAAAAGGTTTCATCAACATATTCTCCTCCTCTACGTCTTTACAGAGATGGTTTTATATTAATCTGAAAAGACGAAGAAGGCAATGAAAAATTGAAACCTGAAAAGGTTTTCACCCATTATCCTATAACAAAAGAATTTCCCCCAAGGTTGACATTTCACTAATTCTAAGGTAGAAAATTAAAACGAAAAAATTTTGATACTTCAATGAGAGGAGTGGATCATGGATAAGGTATTTGAAGAAGTTCCAGTAGAAAAATTGAGGTGGCGCTGTGATCCAAACCAAATTCCTTTTGAGACCACCGATGCCATCAAACCTTGCCAAGAGATCATTGGCCAAGAAAGGGCTCTGGAGGCAATCCGTGTGGGGTTGGATATTCATAGCATTGGATATAACATCTTTGTGACCGGTCTGGCTGGAACAGGGCGTTTCACAACGATAAAACGCCTTCTTGAAGAAATGGATGTTAAGGGAAGGATACCCAATGACATCTGCTATGTGAACAATTTTAAGAATCCTGATATGCCCCATATGTTAACCCTCCCTGCAGGCCAAGGGATTGCCTTCAAAAAAGAGATGGAGAATCTAATCGAAACCTTAAAGAAGAAAATCCCTCTCATTTTTGAAAATGAGACCTATCTGGATAAGAAAAAAGAGGTATTGGAAAGATATCGAACTAGGCAGGCAGAGATATTCAGAGATTTTGAAAGAAAGGTGAATAAGGAAGGATTTGCCCTGGTTCAAGTCCAGATGGGTCCCTATTCAAGGCCGGGGATCTTTCCTGTCTTGGAGGGAAATCCAGTCAACATCGAGCAATTGGAAGCGATGGCCGAAGAGGATAAGTTTCCCAAAGAAGATCTTGAAAGGCTAAAAGCGAAGCAGGCTGAACTGATCAATGAGTTGGAAAACATCTTCAAGGAGACGAGGAAGGCAGAGAAGGGGATTAGGGAGGAACTGACTGCCCTGGACAATGAGGTGATCTCACCGGTAGTAAAGGACTCCATCTCTGATATTAAAGAGAGGTTCAATAGTGAAAAGGTCCTAAACTATTTAGAGGAAGTTGAGGAGCATATTTTAGCCAACCTTTCCCGCTTTAGAGAAAAAGAGGAACCAGTGGCCCCTCCCCTTCCAGGGCTAACCTTCCCTCAACCTGTGGACACCTTCAGTGAATACCAGGTCAACGTGTTGGTGGACAATTCGGAGACCAAGGGGGCTCCTGTCATTGTGGAAACCACTCCAAACTACAGAAATCTCTTTGGGACGATCGAAAGGGTGTTGGATCGTTCTGGAGTCTGGAGGACAGACTTCATGCATATCAAGGCAGGGTCATTTTTAAGGGCAAACGGAGGATATTTAATCTTTAATGCCCTGGATGCCCTCACTGAGCCCTGGGTGTGGCCTGCCTTGAAGAGGACCCTGAAAAATCAAGTGATTGAAATCCAGACCTATGACCCGTTTTATTTCTTCTCCACCTCTGCCCTCAAACCTGAGCCCATTGAATGCAATACCAAAGTGATCATGATTGGGGATGCCCATCTCTATTACCTCCTCTACAATTTGGATGACGATTTTAAGAAGATCTTTAAGATCAAGGCAGATTTTGATTCGGTGATGAATCGAGATGATGAGAAGGTTTACCAATATGCTTCCTTCATTAAAAAGATCTGTGAGGAGGATAAGTTAAGGCCTTTTGACCGAACAGGAATCGCCGCAGTGGTGGAATATGGGGTTAAACTGACTGGGAAGCAGAAGAAACTCTCCACACGGTTTCACCTGATTGCCGACCTTTTGAGAGAGGCAAATTATTGGGCAGAAAAGGATGGAAGTGAGGTTGTAAAGGAACAACATGTCGATAAGGCCATCGAAAAAAAGGTGTACCGAGTCAACCTTATCGAAGAGAAGATTCAAGAGATGATCGAGGATGGGACGATCCTGATCGATTCAGACGGGATGGTGGTAGGGCAGGTCAATGGCCTCTCCATTTACAACTTAGGAGATTACATGTTTGGCAAACCCTCTCGAATCACGGCAAAAACTTCATTAGGGAAAGCCGGGATTATCAATATCGAGAGAGAAGCGGAGATGAGTGGTCCCATTCATAACAAAGGAGTCTATATCCTGGCCGGATATTTACGGGGAAAATATGCCCAGGATAAGCCCATCACAATGAGCGCCAGTCTCTGTTTCGAACAGTCCTACAGCGGCGTGGAAGGGGATAGTGCCTCCTCAACGGAAATCTATGCATTGCTTTCCAGCCTTTCCGGACTCCCACTCAGGCAGGATATTGCGGTGACGGGTTCGGTCAACCAAAAGGGAGAGATTCAACCCATCGGTGGAGTGAATGAAAAGATCGAAGGGTTCTTTGATGTCTGTAAGGCCAAAGGGTTGACCGGAAGACAAGGGGTGATGATCCCCCATCTCAATGTCGATGATCTGATGCTGAGAAAGGATGTCGTTCAGGCGGTGAAGGAAGGGAAATTTCACATCTATCCTGTTCGGACGATCGATCAGGGAATTGAAATCCTTACAGGGGTAGAGGCTGGAGAAAGAATGGAGGATGGACGATTTAAAGAAGGAACGGTCAATGACCTGGTGGACAAGAAACTTCGAGAATTGGGAATGAAGATCAGAGAATTTGAAGGAGGAGGAGAGGAAGGGGCTAAAGAGGAGAAAAAGAAGAGAGGGAGAAAATCGACCTGTGAGGGATAGAATTGTCCTTAATCATGTCATTAAGATCAATCAGGAAGTTTTAATTCAAGGGCCTCCTCTGGAGGCCCTTCGTTTTCAAAGAGCGCGGGTAGGAAGTATCATCACCCTCACGGATTCAGAAGGGAGGGATTTCAGGGGAAGGATACTTAGAATTTCGAAAGAGGAGGCATCCGCCCTTGTCTTTGAGGCATTTACCTTTCCGATTGAATCTCTGTTGGAGATCGTTCTTCTTCAGGCTCTCCCGAAGAAAGAACGGATGGAATGGATTATTCAAAAGGCAACGGAATTGGGGGTTTCGACCATCGTCCCTTTTAAATCAGAAAGGTCTATTTCCTTAGAGGAAAGGGAAACGAAACAGAAGAAGGCTCACCGCTGGCAAGAGATCGCTATTAAAGCAACCCAGCAGTCAAGGAGGGCAAGGGTACCTCAGATAGGGTCCTATTGCACCTTTCAGGAGGCTTTAAAATGGGCTGAAGAAGAGGGATTAAAGATTCTTCTCTGGGAGAAGGAAGGAAGGAGACTAAAAGAGGTCTTACGAACTGAGAGGGAAGTCTCTAATAATGATAAGGTCAAAAGAATATATCTTATGGTTGGGCCTGAAGGGGGATTTACGAGAGAGGAAGTAGGGCTTGCTATGGAGAAAGGGTTTATCCCTGTAAAATTGGGACAACGAATTCTTAGAACAGAAACGGCAGCCATTACTTTAATCGGGATTCTACAGTATGAATTGGGGGATTTAAATCAAGCCCCTGCCACCCCTCTTTCTCACCTTAATGGAGAGAGGAGGGGTAGAGGGTATTAGAGTGATGGGGTTTTTAGCTTTTCTAAAGCCCCCATCAGATCTTCAAGTGGAGGTCTTTTGTTAATATCATGAACGTCAATGTAGCGGATAATTCCTTTTTTATCGATTACAAAGAGAGCCCGCTCTGCTGTTCCATCAGACCGCAAAACCCCATATCTTTTGGCTACCTTTCCGTGAGGCCAAAAATCAGAGAGCACAGGGAACCAGAGTTTACCCATCTGATTGGTCCAGGCAAAAAGAGTAGGAAGATTATCCACCGCAATTCCAAGGAGGATGGCTTCGTGTTGGTCAAACATCTCCTTTGCAATATTATATCCCGGCCACTGGTCAGAACAAACAGGAGTCCACGCAGCAGGGACAAAGGAAAGAACGACATTCTTTTTCTCTCGATATTGCCTTAGTGAAATCTTTTCTCCAGAGATCGAAGGAAGGGTAAAATCAGGAGCGCGCTCCCCAACTTTTACTTTTAATTGACTATCAATAGGTTTCAGTTTGCCAACCGGAAAGATATTTTCTTTGAATACCTCAGAAACACCCCAAATGTCTTGGGTGTAAATCCACAGGGAGAGCATCAAACCAAGAAGGATAAGAACAGAAAGGGTTTTTTCTTTCATCTTAAAGGCTCCTATTTTAATCCCGATACTTTTTGAACCAATTCCAAAAAGGCTTCGGCTCCAGGATATCCTCCCAATTGGGTGTGAACGATCTCTAAAGCCCCTTCCTCTTTGATTTTGACTACCATAAAGTAAGGCGTTCTCACTTCGCCAAAGGCTTTATGAAGGAGATAGTCTCGATCTGGAAAGAGGGGAAAGGGAATCTGATAGGTCTTCTTAAACATTTCTACTTCGAAAGGGGTATTTCCTACGCCAATGCCGATGAGTTTAATCTTCCCTTTGAAGTCTGGGTTCTTTTCAATCCGATCATAAAGCTCATTCACTCCAGGGGCATCCTTCTGACAATGGGGACAATACATACTAAAAATCTCAATGATGAGCACCTTTGCTTTAATTTGAGGGATTTTAAATAGGCCTTCTCCTGAAAGACCAAGATAGGCTTTTTCAGATGGACTCTTTGGGATAGGGAGTTGGATGGATGGAAAGGACTCACCCTTTTCCGGAGGCTTATTCGATGGGAACCCTAAAAATGGAAGAGTTAAGACCAAAAGAACCAAAAAGATGATCTTTTTCATGTTCCTCCCCCAAAATTTTTTAAGGCTCCTAAGACGGATTCATAATCAGGTTCATGGGTTATCTCTTTAACGATCTGGACATATTGAACGACCCCTTTTTTATCCACCAAAAAGAGAGCTCGGGCTAAAAGCCTTAACTCCTTTATCAAAACACCATAGGAAGTTCCAAAGGAGGCATCCCGATGGTCGGAAAGAGTTTGAATGCGATCTACTCCTGTGGCAGCACACCATCTTTTTTGTGCAAAGGGAAGGTCCATACTGATGGTAAGAATAGTGAGGTCTGGACCTAAACGGCTTGCTTCTTCATTGAACCTTCGAGTCTCCATATTACAGACTGGGGTATCCAGGGAGGGGACAGAAGAGAGAAGACAGGTCTTCCCCCGATAGGTCGAAAATGAGATAGGGTTAAGATCAGGGTCCAAAGCAATAAAGTCAGGGGCCTCATCCCCGACTTTTACTTCATTTCCAATTAAAGTTAGAGGATTTCCTTTAAAGGTAATCCGTCCTGTTCGTTCTTTCATCAGAGGGTTCCTTTTTTTATGGTATTATACAGGGGTCGGACCACAGGGACGGCTGGTCGGTGCTTTCAATTTCTCTTTGATGACATCGACGAGAAATCGAAAGGCCTCCTCTTTATCTCGATCTAAAATGATAGCCTGGATTTTTTGAACTTCTTGGTCTGTCAGTTTAATCACATGTTCGGCCATAATGATCATCTCCTTTCGAGAGGGAAGATTCAAAAAAGGAATTCTTAATCAATTTTTTTAAACTTATCTTTTTTTACGCCACATACCGGACAGGTTTCGGGAGCCTCCCGCTCGGCTGTGTAACCACAAATAGGGCATACATAATAAGGGAAGGCCTCCTGAGTTTTTCCCAAGTTGTTGAGGAGAGTTTGATAGAGGTTGGCATGGACCTTCTCGACTTCATTGGCATAATGAAAGGTTCGTTCTGCCTCTTTGTTTCCTTCCTGTTTGGCGGCTTCAATCATCTCTGGATACATCTTCTTAAATTCGTGAGTCTCTCCAGCAATGGCCTCTTCCAGATTCTCCTTCGTACTTCGAATCCCTTTGAGTGCCCTTAAATGATTATGGGCGTGGATGGTTTCTGCTTCTGCAGCAGCCCTAAAGAGACGAGCGACCTGAGGATAGCCTTCCTGTTCTGCCTTGGCTGCAAAGGCTAAATACCTTCTGTTCGCCTGAGACTCTCCTGCAAAGGCCTCCTTTAAAAATTGTTCTGTCTTAGCCATCATTCCTTCCTCCTTTTCATAAAATAGGTTTTTCTCTTTGGCATTCGGGACAAATACCAAAGAAATCAAGACGATGGTTAATGATTTGAAACCCTGTCTTCTCCTCTAACTCCTTAGGGAGTTCGGTTAAAGTAGAGATATCGGGGTCAAGGATTTTCCTGCACCGAATACAGATCAAATGGGGATGAGGAAAAGGTCTGGCACCATCATATCGGTTACAATCATCAACAAAACCAAGTTCCATAAGTTCACCGACGTTTTTAAGTACATTTATGATTTTATAAATGGTAGCTAAACTGGTAACGGGAAAATCTGCTTTTACTCTTTGGTATATCCCCTCAACACTGAGATGGTCCTGACTTGTAGCCAGAATCTTTACAACTGCAAGTCGCTGTGGGGTTAGGCGAAGCCGTTTCTCCTTCAACTTAGAAATCATTTCATTTATTCGTTTTTCATGATTCAACAAAGATTTTGCTTTCTTTAAGAAATTGGTTATTAACAAATATTTTATATTAAAAAATAATGAATGTCAAAAAAATTTTAAACTACTAAAATTATTGTCTTTTTATCCATCAATTCCTTTCCCTACCAATTAGTTATAGCCTTTTAGGATATCTCCAACTATTTCAAATACCTTATAAAACATCGGCCTCGTGAGTCTACCTGTTTGGGTATTTTGTTGGCTTGGGTGATAGGAGGTGACGATTGTCTTCCCATTTGGAAGAGGATAGACTCTCCCATGCCCAAAAGATAGAGGTGGAACTTTGAGTCCTTTCAATCGTAGCCCCTTTAAGGTTTGATTAAAGGCAATTTGACCCAAAGGAATGAAAATCTGGACATTTCTAAGAAGGTCTAGTTCCTCTATAAAATAAGGCCGACAGTTTTCGATTTCCTCTGGGGAGGGTCTATTCTGAGGGGGTGCACATCGAATGGTGGCTGTAATATAACAATCGTTCAACTTGAATCCGTCATCCAGTTGAAGACTATTGGATTGATTAGCAAAACCAAATTGGTAGAGTGCATTGAACAACCATTCTCCGCTCCGATCACCTGTAAACATTCGACCGGTTCGGTTACCTCCGTGGGCGGCTGGGGCCAATCCAACAATCAAAACACGACCATATGGGTCCCCAAAACTGGGGAGGGGTCTTGACCAATAGGTCCATTCCCGAAATCTCTTGGGTTTATGGCTTTCAATCTCCTGAAGATAGGTGACCAGCCTGGGACACTTTCGACAACGAACCACTCTTCTTTGCAATCTTTCCAATTCTACTGTTGATTTCATAAGGAACCAATTCTATTTTTTTATCATACTCATTCTCTTCCATCCCTTTCAAGTAAAATTTCTCCTTTTCCCTCTATGACTCCATTGATTCATCCCCCCCTCATGCTATTTTTGAATAGGATGAAAAAATTCGAGGTCCTTATCGAATCCGTTGGTTTTAAAGGCTATGGAGTGGCTCGCATCCATGGGAAGGTGGTATTTATCCCATATACCATGACTGGGGATCGGGCATGGATCGAGGTGATTGAGGAGAAGAAGAATTACTCGAAGGGGAGGTTAATTCAGATCCTCAATCCATCTCCTTGGAGAACCAACCCTCTCTGCACAAGGTTTGGGAGTTGTGGAGGTTGTCATTGGCAACATATTGATTATTCGAGACAATGTAAGATCAAGAAGGAGATTTTAGAAGATCTCTTAAAAAGAATTGGAAGGCTTAAGGAAATCCCTCCCCCATCCGTGATCCACTCTCCTCAACCCTATGGATATAGGGTGAGAGTTCAGCTGAAAGCAAAAGGGAAAAGGCTGGGTTATTATCAAGAGAAGTCACATCGGGTGGTAGATATCCAGACCTGTCCGATTGCCCATCCCTTAATCAACCAACTCTTGTCAATAATTAGAGAAAGGTTACTTTCCTTTATTCAAACAGAAGAAATAGAAATCAATGTCTCTCCAGATGAGAACCAAGGGGTCATCCTCCTTCCTTATCTCTCTCCTAAGAAAAAAAACAGAAAGCCTCTTTGAAGAAATTTTAAAAACCCATCCCATCCTCAAAGGAATTGTGATAGGTCAAAAAGGAGGATTAAATCATTTAGGTGATCCAACCCTGAAATTTAAAATCCCTATGAATCCAGGAAAAGGGGATAAAACGCTTACTCTTCGAATCTCTCCTGGGAGTTTTTCTCAGGTCAATCCAATGCAGAATCGAAGGTTAATTCAAACCATTCTCCAATGGGCAGGAAGACATAAGGTGGAGAGAGCACTTGACCTCTATTGTGGAATTGGAAATCTAACCCTTCCCCTAACAGCGATAGGAGCAAAGGAAGTCTTTGGGATTGAGGAGAATCGGAGAGCGATTCAGGACGCACGGTTTAATGCAGAAAGAAATGGAATCAGAAATTGTAAATTCATTCAGGGGAGGGTTGAAGAGGTTTTGAAGAGTTTGGAAAACGAAAACCCCACCCTCATTGTAGTCGATCCTCCAAGAAAGGGATGCCGGGATATTTTGGAACAGATGATCAGGCTAAAACCCCAAAAGGTGATTTATGTCTCCTGTGAACCCAGCACCTTTGCTCGGGATCTTCGACTTCTGACCGAAAGAGGATACTCCACCGAGAGGCTGGAACTTATCGATATGTTTCCACAGACCTATCACATGGAAGTGGTTGGACTTCTTCAAAAATGTCAAGATTAAATTAAATTTATTTCAGCCTAACCCTTAGCCTCAAATGACTTTATTGAGCGGGTATTCAATGATCCCCACTGCTCCTCGTTTGAGGAGCTGGGGAATCAACTCTCTGACCACCTTTTCAGAAACCATCACCTCTATGGCAAACCAGTCACTTTGAAAAAGGTTCGAGATGGTAGGTGCGGTGATGCTCGGTAGGATTTCGATGACGCTCTGGAGGTCGTTGGCTGAAACATTCATTTTAAGGCCAACCATCCCTTCTGCTCGAAGGGCTCCCTGAAGAAGGAGAGAGATTTGTTCAATCTTTTCCCTTTTCCATGGATCTTGGTAAGACTCTCGATTGGCAATCAGTTGAGTATTGGTCTGCATCAATTCTTCAACAATCCGAAGACCATTGGCCTTCAAGGTGCTTCCGGTCTCTGTCACTTCTACAATCGCATCACACAACCCCTCAATCACCTTTCCCTCGGTCGCCCCCCATGAAAACTCCACATCCACCTGAATATTCCGCTCGGCAAAATATCTTCGAGTGAAATTGACCAGTTCGGTAAAGATCTTCTTCCCTTCTAAATCGTTTATAGTCCGAATGGGCGAATCCTCTGCCACCACCACTACCCATCGGGCAGGAACAGGGCTGGTTTTGGAATAAATCAGGTCTTGAACAACGATAACATCCGAACCATTCTCCAAAACCCAATCCTTCCCGGTGAGCCCTGCATCTAATGTCCCCATCTCTACAAATCGTGACATCTCCTGGGCTCGAACCAACGTACAGCGCATCTCGTCGTCATCCACCGAAGGGAAATAACTTCGCCCACTGACAGAAATCTTCCATCCCGACTTTCGAAAAAGTTCGATCGTGGCATTTTCCAGACTTCCTTTTGGAATTCCAACTTTAAGAATCTTCACGATTGATATACCTCCTTCGGATTAAATATCTTTTCTCCTGATATTTTCCATCTCCCCTTCTCATACTTGTAATGGAAACAACTCCGGTATCCCGTATGGCAAGCAGCCCCTCCGATCTGGTCTACCTTAAAAAGAAGGGCATCTCCATCGCAATCAAGATAGATCTCTTTTACCTCCTGAACATGGCCTGAAGTCTCTCCTTTTAACCAGAGTTTCTTCCGAGACCTTGACCAGAAGGTTGCCTTCTTTTCCTTCAGTGTCTTTCTCCAAGCCTCTTGGTTTATATACCCCATCATGAGGACTTCATGGGTCGTAGCATCCTGAATGATGACAGGGACAAGCCCTTTCCCTTTCTTAAAATCGATCTTGACCACGTTACCTCCTTGTTAAGGAGTCAAGGAGTTGGGGTTCAAGAATTAAAAAATTTATTCGAACCCCAGGCCCCTTGAATCCTATTCGTTTATGAGCATCCTCGCCATCTGGGCCGCATTTTTGGCTGCAGATCCTGCATGGCAATTATTAAAAAAGACCAGAGTCTTTGCCGTCCTTTTTGAAATATCTTTGATATCTGGGATGAATTCCTTTAATTCCTTTTCACTATATAAATAATCATACCTTATTGAAGTGGGTGCGTTAAACCAGTTCGGGTTTCGCCCATGAAATCGAAAGTACCCAATCTCGGAAGTGGCCCTTGGAAGATAGGGCATCAACTTAGGCAATTTCGGTTCATCGACCACACAAAACCCAATCCCATTCCTTTCTAAAAATTGGAAGGTCTGGTCTTTGAGCCATATCTGATTCCGAAACTCAAAGACTAAAGGAATATCGAGCATCTCTTCCCGAAACCGCTTAAGATAGTCAAGGTTTGACTTGTTTGGGAAGAATCCATAAGGGAATTGGGCCAGCACACAGGCCAGTTTTCCTTCTTCCAGTAAAGGGATGAGGCTATATTTAAACTTTTTAAATACCTCCTGATTATCCAGGATCTCCCCTGTTCCCTTATCACGAATCTCATGGGTCATCCCTTTAAAAGACTTTACAACAAACTCAAAGTCCTTGGTAGTTTTTTTCGACATCGCTAAAAAACTCTTCTGGGAAGGAAGGGCATAGTAAGTGAAATTAACCTCCAGGGCATTAAATCCCAATTCTTTCTCGTAAAAAGAGAGCATATCCCTTTCCCGTAACCCTACAGGATAAACCGGCCCCTTCCAATCCAGAAAAGAAAACCCACTTGTGCCGATCTTGATCATTCTTCTTTATTAAATGAACACAACAAAGGTGTTAGATATGATGATAATGGTTTAGGTTTCAAATATTTGGTTGATCCGCCTCTTCCACTCATCTTCAAAAACGACCTGAAATTCCACTCTCTTTTCTTTAAATTCCAAATTCAAATCTCGCCAATCCTTCTGCTTCCCCAATTTATTGCAAAAAGAAAACACATCCTTCTTATACTCTGTATCCTCGTTTTTGAGATGCAAACCCTTTGTTTCAATGACATAGACCTTACTATAATCGTCTTGTTTTTTATGATCCATATCGGTGAAGATGAAATCTGGATACACCCTATTTTTCTTCCATCCCTGAACATAATAATCCTGCCTCGACAAATTCCGATACCACCATAAAAGCCTTTCCTGTTCGTCAAGATAAAGGGCAACCGATTTTTCGAGTTCATTAAATTCCTCTTCTGGAACAAAATCAAACAGACTTCTCTGGATTGGTGTATGGTCTGATCTTATAAGTGCTTTGGAGGTATTTTTCACTTTTATGCTGGATGGTAATTTATAACCACCTTTATCAGAAAGGAGAAAGAACCATAAAACCTTTTTCTCTATGAGGTCTTTAAACACCTTCTCTGCTAATCTGTCCCGTTCTTTGATCAGATGTTTTTTCAACTCCTCAATGATGAAAACGAGGCTGTTAGCAACTGTTTCTTCATCATTCTCCATCAAAAATAGGTCAATCACCTTTTTGGATATTTCATAGGCCACCCATGGATTAGGAACCACATCCAAAATCTGTCTGGTCATAAAGACCTTGTTGATTTCAAAACCACCTTCCTTAGACACCCTGCCTTTCTCTTTAATTAACTCCTTTATATCTTCGCTTAATCCAACAACGATCTCATGCTCTTCGGGCCTTATCTTTCCAAGCGAAATATCTTTTAATGCCTCTATAGATATCTGGTTCCAATCAATCCTGCTTAGAATGTCCATCTCATAATTGACATCACGCCAGCCATCCTTTTCCTGAATTACAAATTTGGGAAGGTAAATCTTCCCTTCAAATTTCTTAAATCTCTCTCTATAACCCACTGTCCTTTCTTTGGTTGCTTCTATAGTCTCTTTATCTCCCTCCTCCATTAAGACCCTTCCAGCCAGATCTCCAAGCCCTTCAGTCTCGAATCCCCTCTTTACATTTTCTAAAAGTGCTTTTGCCTTCTGCCTAAAACAAAATACATAACTTTCGTCCAGCTCTTTCACCTTCGTTTTTCTCGCTTTGGGTTGCCTTAAAATTCTTCCAACGAGCTGAGTGATGCTGAGCTGTGAGCTCGGATTGGTAAGGATAGTAAGGAGATAAGCGAAGGCACAATCCCAACCCTCCTGCAATGCTTGTTTAGTAATGATAAAGCGGATAGGGCAGTCTTTACTTAAAAGATCAATCCCTTCAATATCGTCTTTCTCGCTGCTTTTTATGGCTATCTCTTCCTCTGAAATCCCGCATTGTTTGATCAGATATTCCTTTACATCCTCGGCATGGATAAATTTTGTGCCCCTTTGCTCCTTCCCCGTCCTTTCGACCTGAATGAGACAGATGGGTCGAATATATTCCCCTGTATTGGCTTCATACTCCTTGGCTTTCTTCTCAAGAAAATTCCTCTTCTCCAGAGCGGCAAGCATGGCATTCTTCCAGTCAATACTTGCTTTGTTAGCAATATGTAAATCGAGCTTAATCATCTCTTCCCGGTTGAGTTCCTGTCCACTGATGTTGACTAATATATTGCTGTTTTTAGGTGGGGTGGCTGATAACTCCACTATAATTGAGGGATTAAAATCTCTGATGGTCTTCTGGGCAATTTCACTATATGCCTTATGGCCTTCGTCAATAATAATGATTGGCTTCAATAATCTAAGGGTGTTACCGAGAGATGTTTTAACAACCCGGCCCCAAAAGACTTTCTCATCTCCAAAGCAATCCAGATTAGGAACCGCTTTCAAAAGTCTCTCATTTCCCACTCTGTCATCTTCGGCTGGGAAAAATTCACCAAACCCTCCGCTGTCTTTAAAAACTTTTAGCACCTCTTTGTTCTGTCTGCTGGCAGAGGGTAACATCAAGAGCATCACCACAAGATTCTCTTCAACATCCAATCGGGTAAATCGATCTGTCTTTTCTAAGATAACGGTTCTTCCACCACTCGAGATATCCAATACCTGACGATAAGGGTGTTCCCGGTTTTTAAGATTTATTAGGGTTTGTCGATAAATTTGTGTGGTCGGAACAATCCAAAGGACAATACCTGTCTGTTTTTTTAAATAAGTTCTATTTATCAGGTCAATGGCATGGCAGGCAAGGAGGGTCTTCCCTCCACCTGTAGGGATTTTGAGGTAAAAATTGGGCAGATCCTCACCTAACCCATTCTTTCTTGAATAATAATTTGCCCCTACTGCCTTCTCCCACGCTTTTTGCGGGAAGTTGATTGAAATCTCAGGGTCCTGTTTTATCAGCCTCTCATTTTTAGCTTTGAAGTCAGCAAGCGCTTCCAAATAACGCTTGACCTGTTCCAATGCCTTTTTCTGATATTCTTTAAGCTCCATAATTATAGGACTACTGCCTTCTCTGGTTTCTCTTCATCTATTTTGGGAATCATCCATGAAGGCAATGGCTCGCCGGTTGCCTCGCTATAGAGTGTCTCCGGAGCAATATCCACCTCATCGGGCCAGCATAAAACACCTAACTCTTTATTGATATAAAATTGTTTGAAATACTCAAGATCAGAAAAACGGCTGAAAACCCCTCCTAATTTTACATAATCTTTAAAATCGACGACCCCTTTTTTCCCATTCTCGAAAGTAAGTTCCAGTTTATAGCCTTCGATATACCTTGCTTCAATCACATCGTAGTACATAAAGCCACCTCCTTACTTTAACGGCTCGATCGGGAGAAGAGGTTTTCTTTCCATTGCTAATTTCCAATCATTTAGAAGCTCCTCTTTATGCATATAAGCCCATTCCATAACAAGCCCCAATGCTCTTGGAGGAAGATACCCCTCAACTACTGCGAGATCTTCTATTCTGATCGATGCCATATAACTTCCATACCTTGCGTGGAAATGTGGTGGATAATGTTCACGATGGAACATCGCGATGATGATACCAAAAAACCTACTAATCTCTGGCATTCTATTCCCTTAACTTATAAATCTCAAAAGGTAACTGGCAGTAATCTATCCGATACTCTAAAAGATAATCCGTATCGAGATATTTACTCGGGGCAAAGACAAGACGCCTCTTACCTTTGTAAGAACCTAATTCTTTTGCCTTGTCAAGCGTCAGGGCGGTCGATTTCAGATAATCAATGTCAGGCTTATAAAACAAATAGACTTCATATTCTCTTGATTCTCCTATGAAGTTATTTTTTTCATTTACCTTCTTAGGATCGAATTCTTCCCCAGTAGCTGTATAAAAAACATATCGCGCAAGGTCAAGGTAACTCGGTAATTTATCTCCTTCAAGAATGCTCTCCATCTCAATGGGGTCGCCGAGTTCAAAATAGCTGAATGTCCCTCCAAGGCCTTCTCGTAATTTCTCATCCTTTGCGTTTTTAACTCCTTTAATCACCCGCCTTACTCTTTCAGCAGTTATTTTATCTGCATAATCCTCACATTCAACGAGTATAAACTTCCGATTGCCACCATCCTCTTTATTCAAATCCAAAACAGCGTGAGCCGTTGTGCCAGAGCCTGCGAAAGAATCTAAGATAATACTATCTCTATTTACCCCCGCTAAGCCAAATAATCTTTTGAGAAGCATAATTGATTTTGGATTCTCAAAGACTTTCATTCCGAATATATCAACAATTTCCTTTGTGCGATTTGCAAGTAAATCAGTCCACATTGTACTTCCAAGTTTGTAATCAGAAGGTGGTACATAATGTTCTGGCTTCCCAGTACTTGAAAGTCTTAATAGATCAAGATCATCTCCCTCTGCAAGTTTTTTTTAAGTAGTATTCATCAATTTCTTTTTGAGTAATTGATAAACCATTTTTCTTAAATTCTTTAAGTAAATTTTTATAATTCTCAATGGCTTTTAAGCTTCTCTCTCGGCTCCACCGCCACTGGCCAGTTGAAGGAATAATTCCAAACAACTCATATCTCATAGTCGGCCTATCTGTTCCACGCCAATGGTTATTCCATGTTCCTTGTCGCGTTTCAAACAACTCAATAAAGAATTGATTCAATCGAAAATCTTTACTTTTCGTATAAACCAAAACATACTCTGTACCCTCTGCTAATTTATCAATGCTTTCAAATTGACCCTGAACACTTTTTACACCTCTTCGAACAACTATTAAATTTCTAAAATTCTCTTCTTGAAACACCTCATCCATCAGCATTCTTAAGTGGTGAACTTCATTATCATCAATGCTCACAAAGATTATTCCATCATCTCTCAACAACTCCCTCAGCAGTTTCAACCGCGGCATCATCATGCAGAGCCATTTGTCGTGGCGGGTCAAATCTTCCCTGTCAACAACCTTTCCAAGCCACTCCTGCATCATCGGACTGTTGACATTGTCGTTATAGACCCATCTTTCATTTCCGGTGTTATAAGGTGGATCAATGTAAATACATTTCACCTTACCGGCATAAGTGGGAAGAAGGGCCTTTAGGGCCTTGAGATTATCACCATGGATAATGAGGTTATCGTTAAGGCTAACTTTGTCCGTTAAACTCTTATCCTTCTTCGGGATGAGCTGGTGATACTTCACCGTCAAATGATGATTCTGGACAAAAGTTTTACCTTTAAAATGGAGCGTCGCCATCCCTCTCACCCATTATTGTGGCCATATTTTAAAGGGTTTTTTCCCATGGATCCGATAGGTGCTGAAACCTTTTGTATCCAATGAAAATATTTCAGAGATTCCCATCTCCTCCGCAAGCGTCACAAGAGTGGCATCGGCGAAATCCATTGGGACATCTTTATATTTCTCCATGAATGCCATTGCCCTTTTTAGACTGTTTAACGATTGGGGAACCAGGGTAGCCCCACCTCTTAAAATAAATTCCATCGCTGCCCTCTGGTCCCTGATGGAGGGACCGAGAAGATACATTACCTCCGTCAATACCGGTTCCGTCGTAAAAATCTGGCCGTGAAACTCCTTAAGGAAACGGACGCACCGCCCATGGTTCCTCTCACTCGAATCGAGCAAGGCAACAAAAGGTCCCGTATCGAGGATAAGGTTACGCATGGCCCCTCATCCTTTTTAAAAGATACTTTCTATGGGCCTCTCCGAGATCAGGGAGACCGCTTGAAATCGTTCCGATCACATCCGCAACCTTTTCGTAGGGTCTTTCGGTTTCGGCCCCCTTGAATTCTCTGGCAAACTTCTCAAGGGCCATGCGAACAATATCCGAGCGTTTTAACCGAAACTTCCGGCTCATCTCGTTCAAGTCTTCCTCAAGATCCTCGGGCAACCGGATGGTAATTTGAGATTTCATCTTCAAACACCCCCCTGCATGACATTTTATTGCAAAATATCACATTGCAATGCTTCCTGTCAATGTCCAAAGATGTTGCCCATCATTTCTCTTGAGTCCTGGAGGAGAATAGCCTATATTATGAGACTAAAAGCATAGAGTATGGAGCATAGCGTGAATTCTATGAAGATGGAATTCCATATCTCGCGCAAGGCGCGCGACCTCTACCAATTTGACGAAGCCTTATTCACACTGAGTGGAAATGTCATTATTCCCAATTTCCGAGCGGTAAGACTGTTTGCCCAGAAGATAAATGAAAAAAAGGATTTGATCAACTTTCCCGAACAAGCGGTCAAGCCCGGGCAAATTAATGCCATGGGGTTGATAGACGAAATCCTTCACTATATTGTGGGTTTGTATCGTAGTGAAAAAAATCCACTTGTGATTGAACAAGCATTAAATTGGCTTTATGATAAGGTGGGCAAATCCAGTGTGGATGAGACACTAAGAAAATTTTTAGATGAATTTCCACCGGTCGCAGTTTATCGGGGTGAAGTAGAAAGGGATTCTTACTTGGATGGAGAAACCCAAGGTCTTCCCCATCGTTTAATCGTATTGGAAGAGATGCTTATGCTTTGGTTAGACAATATTAATCCTGCCTTTTCTCCCTTTATCGAACTCTTTGATGATACCCTTTTAGAAGAAGAAACATCCTACCGGCCAATGATGGCTGCCCTTAACCTGTTTTTTGCCACCCAACCTTTCTTTGGCCCAGAAAACCAGAATCTCGTGGATATGCTTCGAAGTCCTGCCTTAGTTGTCCCCCACTCCCTCAAAGGACAGTTAGAATATATCCGGGAGAGATGGGGTTATCTTTTGGGACCCTATCTTTTAAGACTTCTCAGCAGTCTTGACTTTATAAAAGAGGAAGAAATTGCAGAGTGGCGGAGGGTAGCCATTTGGGAACGACCCCCTGTGGAGGTCTATGAATACCTCGGGATGGAAGGGGAGCCAGAGCGTTTTAGCCACGATCTCGAATGGATGCCCAGGGTGGTTCTCATGGCAAAAAATGTCTATGTATGGCTTCATCAACTTTCTCGAAAATATCAGCGTTCGATCTACAGGCTTGATCAGATCCCTGATGAAGAACTGGATCTATTAGCCCGTTGGGGAATCACAGGAGTATGGCTCATTGGGGTGTGGGAAAGAAGTCTTGCCTCAAAGAAGATAAAGGAAATCATGGGAAATCCTGATGTCGTAGCCTCAGCCTACTCTCTCTACGACTATCAGATCGCAAGTGACCTTGGAGGTGAAGAGGCCTTTCAGAATTTAAAAGATCGGGCTTGGAGGCGTGGGATTCGTCTGGCAAGCGATATGGTGCCAAATCATATGGGCATCGATTCGAGATGGGTGATCGAACATCCTGATTGGTTTATTTCGTTGGATCATCCCCCATTTCCCTCGTATCGTTTCAGTGGACCAGACCTCTCATGGCATAGGGAGGTAGGGATATATATTGAAGACCATTATTATGACCGAACGGATGCAGCGGTCGTCTTTAAGCGCGTGGACCGCAACAGTGGAGGTGAAAAATATCTCTATCATGGAAACGACGGGACTCGAATGCCCTGGAACGATACGGCCCAATTGAACTTCCTAAAAGAAGAAGTCCGTGAGGCGGTGATTCGAACCATTCTCCATGTGGCTCGAAAATTTCCAATCATCCGTTTTGACGCAGCGATGACCCTGACCAGGAGGCATTTTCAGCGTCTCTGGTTTCCGGAACCAGGAACAGGCGGTGCCATTCCATCCCGAGCAGAATTTGGGATGACGAAAGAAGAATTTAATCGCCATATGCCCGAAGAATTTTGGCGTCAGGTAGTGGACCGGGTCGCCCAAGAAGCTCCAGACACCTTATTGCTAGCGGAGGCCTTTTGGCTATTAGAGGGATTTTTTGTCCGGACCTTGGGAATGCACCGTGTCTATAATAGTGCTTTTATGAATATGTTGAAAGATGAGGAAAACGCCAACTATCGTTCGGTTATGAAGAACACTCTTGAATTCAATCCAGAAGTCCTCAAGCGGTTCGTCAATTTTATGAGTAACCCGGATGAGGAAACGGCCATGACCCAGTTCGGCAGGGGAGATAAGTATTTTGGGGTCTGCACCATGATGGTGACCCTGCCTGGACTTCCCATGTTTGGCCATGGTCAGATCGAAGGGTTCACAGAAAAATATGGAATGGAATACCGTTTTGCCAAATGGGATGAACAGCCCGACCAGGAATTGATCGACCGCCACGAGAGAGAGATTTTCCCGCTGATGAAGCGCCGTCACCTTTTTTCAGATGTTAAAAATTTTTTGCTCTACGATTTTTTCACCCCTGAAGGTTTTGTCAATGAGAATGTGTTTGCCTTCTCCAATCGGTTTGGAGATGAACGAGCCTTGGTCATCTATCACAATAAATATGATTTTGCTCATGGATGGATAAGATCCTCTGTGGCCTATTCGGTGAAGATGCATGGGGGGGAGGAGCCTTCATTGATTCAAAAAAATTTAGGAGAGGGTCTTGGGTTGCATAATGATCCCACTTACTTTTGCATGTTCAGAGACCATGTAAGTGGTCTTGAGTACATTCGCAATAGCAAGGAACTCTATGAGAAAGGACTATATGTAGAATTGGGGGCCTACAAGTATCACGTCTTTCTCGACTTTAGAGAGGTTCGGGATAACCAATGGAATCACTATGCTCAAATAGAAAAGACACTCAATGGCCGTGGAGTACCGAGTATTGAAGATGCATTTAAGGAAATGCTTTTGCAACCTCTCCAGAAGGCTTTGAAGGAACTGGTCAATAAAGACCTCTTCCGTCGCTTAATCGAGGCACGCATTACCCAACCACAGGCCCAGCTCGATCAACTCCTCATAGAAGAGGTAGAAAAGAAGGTCGTTAACCTCCTAAGAGAAGTAAAACAGTTTAGTGGAGGAGGAGAAGATGAAGTGGCGATTGCCCGAGAAGTAAGGCAGAAACTTGAAGCCATCCTTTACCTACCCATCATCACCAGCCGTTATCCACGACTCCAACCCAAAGGGGTTAAGGAAGCAGCAGAATACTTGCATAACAAACTGACCGATTCACCCTTTCTCTGGACGACGCTGTTGGGTTGGTTATTTGTTCATGCCCTTGGCAAGGTGGCTCATCCAAAGGACTTCGCAGGAAAAAGCCGCAATTGGATTGATGAATGGGGGTTAGGAAAAACCCTCCTATCTGCGCTAAGGGATTGGGGGCTTGATGAGGTCGCTTCACGGAATTCCTTGACAATCATCAAATTGCTCACGAGCCATCAAAATTGGTTTGAGGAAAAACCATCTGATCAAAATCAAGCCTATATGGTCTTAGAATCTTTGTTCAATAATGATGATGTTCGACAATTCTTAAGCGTCAACCATTACAAGGGTATTTGGTGGTTCAACAAAGAAGCCTTCGAGGAGATACTCTGGTGGCTGATGATGGTGGCGGCATTGATTATCGGCTCCGATCCGCTCCGCCCTATCCATGCGGTTGTGAAAGAGTTAGAAAGATGTTACTCCATGATTCAAACATGGCAGAAAGCCCAGGAACAATCCGAATATCAAATCGAAAAATTATTAGACCTATTAAAAAAGAAATAAGGGATTATTTAATAGATACCCGCCCAGGTGAGGGTCCAGTCTCCGGAAGGTAATGAATGGGGTCAGGCAACGGTAATTCAGTATTAAGTGAAAGAGAATGTGCTCAAAGGATGGAAAAGAAAATACCGTGTTTCCGTTGCCTGACCCTAAGATTCTACGAATTATGACCCCCAAACAGTGCCACCCTTATTTTTAGAGGATGTTCTGAGAATCAATTGGTTTTGATCTTTTCAAGGTCTAGATCATCGAGGATTAAAACCCCTTTGGCTTTCATCTCATCGATGGCCTTTTGTGAAGTATCTGGAGCCACCCCACGGCTTAAATTCTTAATCATGATGACTTTATATCCCGATGCTACCGCATCAAGAGCCGTTGCCCTGACACAATAATCCGTTGCGATGCCATAAACCACAACCTTCTTGATTTTATCCTTCTTTAAAATTCTGTCCATTTCGGTTTTCTTTCCACCATCGTCCTGAAAGCCAGAATAGCTGTCATATTGTGGATCCATTCCTTTTTTTACGACAGCCTTGAATAATTTTTTATCCAGAAGGATTTCCGCACCAGGAGTCTTCTGAACGCAGTGGGGAGGCCAAAGCACCTGATCCTTCCCATGGAGTTTAATCACATCGAAAGCCTTCTTCCCAGGATGGTTGGTGAAGAAGGAGGCATGGTTTTTAGGATGCCAATCCTGGGTTGCATAAATGGGGTAACCTGCTGACTTAAGTTTTTTCGTATTTTCTTCAACGGCTTTAATATAGACTTCATCTGTTCCTTCTACCGCCAAAGAGCCATTCTTAAATTTCGTGAAGTCCCCCTGGATATCCACGACAATAACCCCAATCTTTTCGGTCTCCTTTGCCATAGCCAAACCTCCTAACAGCAATGTGAAAAAAAATGTTCCTCCTAATAAAATCATCCCCCATTGTTTCATAAGGCACCTCCTTAATGAATTGCGGATTTTGGATTGTGGATTGCGGATTAAATTCGACACTCGAATTTCCCAATCCACCCTTATGACTGAGCCATCTCTTTTGCCACCTCTTTTGTCGCCTGGAAGATCCTTTCGATGTCTTCTTCCGAGTGAGCGGTTGAAAGGCTACCTCCTCCATGCATGACATGGACTCCCTTTGCCAACATCCTGATTCTGAATTCCACTTCCCTCTTTTCTAAATCTGTAAACTGATGGATGGCATGAGGGGAGTTGAAGAGAACGTCTTTGTTGAAAGGGAAATGGACTTGATAAAGGGATCCGGTCCCAGTGACCGTAGCCTTCAAAGATTCCTCAGCAAAAGCCTTTTGGAGCCCTTTCCTCAATTTCTCTCCTTTAGTCTCCAGAGAAGGATAAACTTCTTTGGAATGGTCTTTCAGAAATCTTAGCATGGCAAGCCCTGCTGAAACCGTAAAAGGATGAGCCGAAAAGGTTCCCCCACCGATTAGAATTCTCTCCCATTTATTGCACTTTCTTTCGGGTGAAGTCTTTTCCAATATCTCTCTCCTCCCTACCAGAGCCCCCACCGGAAATCCTCCTCCTGCAATCTTTCCAAGAGTGGTGAGGTCAGGGACAACACCCAATCTCTCCTGAGCCCCTCCTAAGGCCACCCTGAAACCTGAGATCACTTCATCGAAGATCAAAAGGGCACCGAGCTTCTGTGTCTCTCGCCGAAGCATATGGAGATAGTCAGGCATCGCAGGCGAAAATCCACCCTCGCCTACTATGGGTTCAAGGATGATTCCGGCCAAATCATTCCGGGTTTGCTCAATGATTTCCAGTGAACCATTAAGGTCATTAAATGGAATCACCTTCGTATAGGTTTGACATCCCGGCAGAAGACCAAGGCTTTCCTCCTTTTCATATGGCATTTTAATCCCTACTGTGAGATCCGAATTTCCCCCATGCCATCCCCCTGCGATCTTTAGAATGGTTTTCTTCCCTGTGAAGGCCCTTGCCACACGAACTGCATACATGGTGGCCTCCGTGCCAGAGCAACAGAATCTTACCAATTCTGCAGAGGGAACCAACTCACAAATCAACTCTGCCCACTCCACCTGCCTTTCAAAGAGGATCCCCCAATGGATTCCATCTCTCAACTGTTTTTCTATTGCCTCAATGATGATCTTTGGGTGGTGGCCCAAAATATGCGTATAATGGCCCATCCAGAGGTCAATATACTCATTCCCATCGACATCCCAAATTTTTGAACCCTCACCCGTTTTGATAAAAAAAGGATAGGGAGGAAAGTAATGAATGTTGTGGGAGACGCCACCTGGCATGACTCTCTTTGCCCTTCTAAAGAGACTTTCCGAAAGGGGTGTTTTTTTACAGTAACTATCAGAAAAATGACTCAATGATTAAAGCCCTCAGGATGATAGACCTTCTTATCATATTTTTTATGGTTTGAAAATAATTATGTCCTTCCCTGATCGGATCCATAATCACAAAATTTTTTAATGGAACATTTCTCGCAAAGAGGCTTCCGAGCAATGCAAGTTTTCCTTCCATGCCAGATAAGAAGGTTTGAAAAATGGGTCCATTCTTCCTTCGGAACGATCTCCATGAGATCAAATTCGATCTTCATTGGATCATCTTTCTTGGTCAAACCGATCCTCTGACTTACCCGATGCACATGAGTATCGACTGCAATCCCAGGGATTCCAAAGGCATTTCCAAGGATCACATTGGCAGTTTTTCGTCCAACCCCAGGTAGGGTCACTAACTCTTCCATGGTTTTTGGGACTTCTCCTCCAAATCGTGACACCAATTCTTGACAACACTTTTGAATCGCTTTCGCTTTATTTCGGTAAAACCCGGTTGGACGAATATCCTCTTCTAATTCTTTTATGTTTACATTTAAGTAGTCCTTTGCATTTTTGTATTTTTTGAAGAGAGTTTGAGTAACCTGATTGACTTTGACATCGGTACATTGAGCCGAGAGAATGGTAGCAACGAGAAGTTCAAGGGGATTGGAGAATCTTAGTGCAATTCTTGAATCGGGGATCTCCTTTGATAGAAGTTTGATGATCTCTTTTACCCTTTTTGGGTTTGATGGTCTTTTCATCCTCTCCTCCAAGCAACCTTATTGGATTAACCCTCATTTTAACTGAAAAACTATTATATCACCATGATATTCTTATCTATATAGGGACAAAAATTGTCATTATTTTTTATTATACCATGTGGATCCTAATGAAAATTTTTAATTAAATTAACAGGTTAAATAATCTTTGCCCATTTGGTATAGAAAATGCTATCAATCTCTGTAAAACCTGATACAAAAGGTGGAAAACGATGATAAATGAGAGAGAAGACATGGTGATGACAACCCAGGAAGCCTGTCAATACCTAAGAATTTCAAGACCAACCTATTTAAAGTATCTCTATGAGGGAAGAATCAAAGGGGCCAAAGCAGGAAGGGGTTGGAAGGTTCTAAAATCAGAATTGGATCGATTCCTGAAAGGTGAGAGTTCAAACAACTAAAAGAGGAGTTTTAACTGGTGAGGAAGTCAGAGGAAAAGGTAGATATGTTTGACGAAAAGATCCTTGAAGAAGGAGTGAAGTCCACCCGGGCGTTGATTCAGAGTTTTCTCCAAACGGTCAAGGCTTTTCGACTTTATGAAACAGGACATCCTATCCTTTCGAAATTCTTGGAGCGCCTGAGGAAGGACTTCGAGCACTACTTCCATGAATTTGATTCATTCAGTCTTCAGATTGGGGAACATCAACTTTTCTATCAAGGGAAAGTGGTTTATGAAAGTCAGGATCTAAAGGAGAGCCTATCCTTCCTATTCTTTAAAGACGGAATTCGGGAAATCCAGTTTACAAAAGGACTGGAGTTTAGAGAAATTCTTGATTTCCTCAATGTGGTGAGGAAGGGAGAACATGTGAATCGGATGGAGGATGACCTGGTTACTCTTCTTTGGGAGAAAGATTTTTCTCACATCTCCTTTACTACGGTGGACGATTTTTTGGGAGGGAGTGGTATCTTTGTTCCCGCAACCTGGGAGGATCTGGTCAACGGCTCAGAGTTTAAAGGGTTTCCGGATGGAGGATTAGGGGAGGGGATTTTCGAGAAGGAGGCCAGACAGGAATTAAGGGAGGAGGAGGGACTCAAACAGTTGATCAACCCTTCTTTAGGACAATCCCTTGCTCAAGCGTGCCAACTCACTCCAGATGAAATGGAGAGGCTCCGGCAAGAAGTAGAGCAGGAGCAAACGCCTGAATATCTTTTTTTCTTAATCAATAATCTCATTGAAATCCTTCTCCATCTCGGTGAGGATGTGGATGCCTATGAGAATATGATCTCTTACTTCGAACGTCTCATCCACTCCCTGCTCGAGCAGAAGGAGATTGAGAAGGTGGTAACCATTTTAAGAAATCTCAATGAAACGATGGAATCGATGGCGTTGAAAGATAAACAGATCTTTGCCATCCTCCGGATTCTTGATGCATCATCGAGCCCCCAATCGGTTGAACTTTTAGGCAAAGCCATGAAAACCAATGGAGAGCGAAATCAAGATTCGATTCTCCAATACCTCTCCTTTCTGACAAAACAGGCCATTGATCCCCTCTGTTTACTCCTTGGGGAGTTAGAGTCCGGGAAGTGGAGGAAGGCCATCTGCGATGTTTTGGTGGAACTTTGCCGGGAAGAGATCCAGCCCTTAACCAAGTATTTAAAGGACCCAAACTCGTTTCTGGTGAGTCACCTCCTTTACGTCCTCGGAAGGATAAAACATCCTTCCACGTTAAAATATCTGGAAGGCCTCACGGACCACAACGATCAAAAGGTCAGGGAAGAATTACTCCAAGTTCTAAATAAATTTGGAAATAAGGGAAAAGATCTCCTCTATAAACTATTGAAGGATCCCTCTCCCGAGATCAGAGCAAAGGCCTCTATCCTTTTTGCCAAAACCGCCAAACAAGGAGCAACCAAACCCCTGATGGAGATTATTCTGTCCGAAGATTTTTATAAAAGGGATTATGAAGAAAAGGCCTCTTTTTTCAAGGCCTTGGCAGAGACAGGGTCTGAGGAGATTGTCCCTACCTTGAAGAAAATCTCGAAGAAACGAAGATGGTTCCAGAGAGAAAAGTGGAATGAGATGCGTCTCTGTGCCTCCAACGCATTGAAAATGATCGAGGCTAATAAAAGGTCAGTTGAACAATCCTTCCATTAAGAGAGGGTTGAGAGAATGGATGAGTTGGCGCTACAAACTTCAAAGAGGATGATCAAACCTGGAGAGGGCATGGATGCTGATCTCTCCCGACTGGGGAATAACCTGGTTACAAAATTCCATGTCTTGATGAAAATCTCCCAGATTTATGATTCGAAAAATGTTGCCCTCAGCCAGTTTATTAAAGAGTCGCTTGAGACGATTAATTCGGTCATTCAAAAAGAGGGAAGCTTCTCACTCAAAATCTTGAAGGATGATATTTTCCTCAACGATCAACGGCTAAGGTATTCTGTGGAGGGATTTACCAGTTTCAAATATCTTCTGACCCAGTGGAAAAAGAGGTTGATTGGGGAAGTAGTTTTTAAAGGGAGGGCCGATGAAAGAATCCTCAGGGAATTTGTATACGCCTTGATGAACTTAGAAGAGGGCCGCGAGGAAAATGCAACTCTCCTTAACGAGGAGTTATCCAGTCGGGGCATTTCCATCATTGAGGTAAACCCTCTGGAGGTCTTTGAGGCAGAGGATGGAATGGTTCTTACCCGCAGAGAGGACTTCCGGGAGGTGGCCCAAAAGGTCTTCTTTGAAACAATCGGTACGGTCAAAGAAGTGATCCGAAACATTCAGGGGAAACAGTCCGCTGATGTGAGAAGGTTAAAACGACTGGCTCAAAAAGCGGTCCAATTGGTGATCGAGGATGAATCGATCCTTCTTGGAATGGCGAGCATTAAGAACTACGATGAATATACCTTTAATCACTCGGTGAATGTCTCCATCTATTCCCTCACCATTGGAAAACGATTGGGATTCTCTCGAGGGATGCTGACCGAATTGGGGATTACTGCACTCCTGCATGATATTGGGAAATCGAAAATCCCGAGGGAGCTGTTAAACAAACCGGCTGCCCTTGACGAAGAGGAATGGGGGTTAATGAAAAAACATCCTCTCATGGGAGTAGAGGCCATTCTCAACTTGAAGCAGTTGGGCGAGATCAATCCGAGAATGGTGATTGGGGTCTTCGATCATCATCTCAAAAGCAACCTTTCCGGGTATCCTAAACTCTTCCGGAAAAAAAGGGTGAGCCTTTTTGGCAGGATCATCCAAATAGCGGATTCCTACGATGCCATGACCACCCCCCGGATTTATAAGAAAATCCCCTATACACCAGAACAAGCCCTGGCCATTATGATGAAAGAAAGGGGGGTTCACTTCGATCCACTCCTTCTCAAGATCTTTATTGGAGTCGTAGGCGTCTATCCCATTGGCTCACTGGTTCTTCTCAACACGCATGAACTTGGAATCGTCTATAAACCCCATCCTGACCCCCGTTGGGCAGATCGGCCAAAAGTCATTATCATTGACCAAAATGAAAAGAGGGAGATTAGGAAAGAGGTGGTCGACCTAACTGAAATGGACGGAGGCCATTTTAAAAGAAGCATCGTTAAGACGTTGGATCCCTATTACTATCATATCGATATCACAAAATATTTTTTATAAAAAGGAGGCAATCCCTTGAAGAATTTTAAGGGGGATGTCCCATTAAGAAACTCCATTTTAAAAAAGGAGCAAAGAGATTAAAAACGATAAGTCATTCTCCGAATAAAAATCATTATAGAAGGAAAAAAGACTCTTCTCACTGGGTTATATGAAAGAAGAAATAGATTTTAAAGATTTGACCGCCCAGAAACGTATGGTTCTCCGTTTAAGATGGGTGACGATCATTGTGACCTCCTATCTCATCTTATTCAGCCGAGGCCCCTTATCTCCTGGAACTACTTCCTTACTCCTTATCTTTGCTTATCTCTCCTCTAATCTCATGGCCTATTTCATCCCTGCTTCCTATTTTTTAAAACTCTCCTTCTTCTATGTCGTTCTACTCTTTGATACCCTCATGATCTCATTAGGAATTTATCTCACCGGTCAATTTGAGTCAGATTTCTATCTTGCCTATTTTTTAATTATTCTCTTTGCCTCCATTGCCCGAAGTTTTAAATTGCTTTTGGTCAATGCCCTCATCATCTGTGGAGTTTATGGTTGGATTCTCTGGAGCAGGGGTCTGGATGAAAAGGCCTTAGAGGAGGGGGTTCTTCTAAGAATTCCTTTCATCTTTGTGGTCAACCTTTTTTATGGATTTCTCATTCAGACCTTTGAGAAGAGGACCCGACAGATCAAAATAGAGTTGAAAGAGTTGGAAGACTCCGAAAAGCAATATCGCCAGATTGTAGAGAGATCCCATGACGCGGTAACCGTTTTGGATGAGCATGACCGGATTAAATTTTTCAATAAACGGCTGGTCCACCTGACCCAATATCCTCCGGAAGAGTTGACCAGAATGGGGTTAGAGAAAATTCTGAGGGAGAAGGATCAGGAGGCGTTTATCAAAGGATTGGTATTAAATTCGAATGGGGACGAGGGTCTGGTTCGTGAAACGGAGGTGTTCCGAAAAGATGGGGAGAAGAGGAAAGTGGAGGTAAGTGCCTCTCGATTTTCGATGCCCTCTGGCCAATCTCATACCATTTTCTATTTTAAAGATGTTACCGAGAAGAAACAAATGGAAGAGAGGATGGTTCAGTCAGAAAAATTGAGGGCCCTTGGAGAACTGGCTGCAGGGGTAGCCCATGATCTCAATAATGTCTTGGGAGCAATCCTTGGCAGAGCTCAATTGATTCGATTGAGTTTAAAGGAAAAGGACCAAGGGGCTCAAAGGATATCAGAAGAAACCCTTCAGAAAGAGCTAAGTATTATCGAACGAGCAGCCATGGATGGATCTCAAACCATCAAGAAGATCCAGGAATTTTCGCGACCTAAATCAGAGGAGTATTCCTTCCTCCCTCTCAATATCAATGAGATCGTCGAGGAGACCATCGAATTGATGAAACCCAAGATAAAAGATGAATCAGAGGAGAAGGGTATTTCCATTCAAATCCATAAAATTCAGGGAGAGGTTTCCCCAATCATGGGAAACCCTGCTGAACTTAGGGAGGTTTTAGTCAACCTCTTCGTCAATGCGATGGATGCACTCCCAAAGGGTGGAACCATCACTTTTAAGACAGGTATGGGGGAAGGGTATGTTTTTATTGAAGTAGGTGACAATGGCATCGGGATGTCCAAATCCATCCAGCAGCGTATCTTCGACCCTTTCTTTACTACGAAAGGGGTCCATCGATCAGGTCTAGGCCTGAGCATCTCTTATGGAATTATTAAAAGGCATCACGGAGAGATTTGGGGAGAGAGTCATGAAGGAATGGGGACTACCTTTACCATAAGACTTCCCGCTGTTGAACATCAAAAGGAGGCATAGAAAAAGATGAAAGAAAAGACCCAACCCATTACTCATACCATCCTGATCATTGATGATGATGAACGGGTGAGGTCCCTTCTCAGGGATATCCTCCTTTATGGAGGATACCAAGTGGTGGAGGCCTCAGATGGAAAATCAGGGACCAACTATATCGAGAAAGGTGGATTGGTCGATATGGTCATGACGGATTTGGGGATGCCGGGAATGAATGGTTGGGAGGTGGTACGGTGGATCAAAGAGAGAACGCCCAAAATCCCTGTGGCTCTTGTTACGGGTTGGGGAGTCAGGTTAGATGAAGACAAAATTAGAGAATCTGGCGTCGATTGGATTATTGCTAAACCCTTCCAGGTTCATGAAATTCTTGAGACCGTTCAGCTCTTTGTGAAAATATAGTAGGCTTTAAAACCCTCTCCTTTTTTCTGTTTCCTTCAGCCATTTTTCCCTTTGGCATTGGGATCGATTCCATTCCTCGATCAGCCTTTGGAGAATCTCCTGTTGTTGCTGAGTGGCAAAGTGGGCATACTTTGGATCCCTTTTTCGGTAAGTCCTCTCAATGAATCGGATCGAACTTTCCGTGGCCCTAATTTTTGAGAGGATCATGTCACACTTTTTCAAGCCCCAGCGTGCCTCGATGGAATCCTCGGGATGGGAGGAGAGCCAAAGGTAGTTCTGGTAGACATGGTAGAGGGTCACCAAACGATCCTTGGAGATGGGAAGATAGACTGTCTCCATCTTCTTTTTTAACTCCTCTTGGTCCAGTTGATTCAGTTCAACAAACTCTCGGAGATAATCTATTAAAAGCATGATGAAACCATCCCGTCCTGGCGTGCTATAGATCTCCCATAATTCTGAGCCTTCCCGACATCCTCCCCGTTGGCATCGATGATAACCCGCCAACACGATGGGAATCCTCTCCCTTAGATAATTGGCAATGGTCTCAAGAAGTTTTTCTAACCTCTCCTGGGGATCATATTGCTTGGGATCAATCCGTCTGGCTACCGCCTCTGCATAGTCTATATAACCTTCATAAAAATGAGAGGAATACTGTTCTTCGGAATAGAAGGGGTGCTTCTTTGAGGGAAGGTAACTCCAGCGACCGTTTTCAAAAATCGGCCAGCGAAACTTCACCAGACCCGAATAGGTGGTTGATTCAGGCCTTGAGGAAAGAAAATTTCTCTGATTCAATTTTTGAATCTTTGCAGGGTAGGAAGCTTCCCAGGTTTGGACAGGATGGACATGGCTTCCATCCATGATGATCCGAGCGACGATCCCAGAATGGGATTCGGTGATGAAGAACGCCGTCCCTGGAGTGACCGATTCAGGAGCAATGAAGATCGGGTAGGTGTCCAGAGGAAGGGTTCTTGTGGTGGTCTCAGAAAGTATATAGAGAAGGGCCCTCCGGAACCGTTGATCCTTATGCCATTCTTTATGAGTGGGAAGGTTTCCCCATTGGGTGGACCAGTGCCCGATGAGTTTATGATCTTTGGTGGTGGCAGCAACGGGAAGACGGGCGATCCGCGCATAGATCCATCGGACCGCATAAGGTACATCGGCACAGTCCACAGGTATTTTATGGCGAATGAAGAAATCCTCCGTGAGATTGGCTTCAACCCATTGGGCGTAACGGTCTTCCTCTTCAATGGTCCACCGGCGTTCCCCCACCATCCAAACCTGAAGGGAAGATTCCTTGAACGACTCTCCAGAAGCAGGTCCGACGATCATAAAAAAAAGGAGAAAGATGAGGACGATCATAAAATCATATTAAAAAAATTGATGAAAGATTGTCAACCAAAGTAAAATGAGGTATTCTAATTGAAGATACTGATCACTTACTGGAAGAGACATTCCCTACGGACCATGTAAATGGTTCTTGGGTAAAGGAACGGAGGAGATAGGTTTGGGCCGCGAGATCCGTATCTTAGTTGCAGAGGAAGATCTCTCTTTCTTGGAGATGATTGAAGATTCTTTAAAGAGTTCAGGGGGTGTTTACCATATTGAGAGGGTCTTCACTGGAGAAGAATGTTTGAAAATGCTTCAAAAAGAAAAATTTGATATTCTTCTTCTTGACTACTCCCTTCCCGATGGTGAAGGGTTGGAGTGGCTTCGAAAGTTTAATCAATCGGGGATTGGAATTCCCACCATTTTCATAACGCCCCAAGGAGATCCGAAACTCTCCCTCGAAGCGATGAAGGAAGGGGTGTTCGATTATATCAATCGGTCTGCGGAGTGTGCCAAAGCCTTCCCTTTTGTTGTGAATCGTGCCGTCGAAGGATATACCTTGATGGTGGAGAAGGTCAGATTGCAGAGGGAACTGATCGAAACGAAGAACTTCCTTGAGTCGATTGTGGACCGAGCAGGGGATGCCATTTCGGTGATTGACCTTGAAGGAAAGATTATTTATTGGAATGAAGGGGCTGAGAAGATTTATGGATACCCAAAGGATGAGGTGATGGGGAAAAAGGTATCCCAATTTCTCTATCCCAAGGATGAAAAATTGAGAGCAGAAGAAGAGAAGTGGATGGATCAGTGGATGGCGAGAGTGAAGAATGGAGAAGTGATTCCCAATGTCGAAGTGAAACGACAGACCAAAGACGGAAGAGAGATCATCACCAGTATGACGATCTCTCCCTTGAGAGATGCGGAAGGGAGGATCATCGGTGCCACGCGGATCTGCAAGGATATCACGCAACTGAGGAAGACGGAGGAACGTTTGATCCTAACCGAGAGGTTATCGTCATTGGGAGAGTTGACGGCGGGAGTTGCCCACGAACTTCGAAACCCTCTTGCCGGGATCAAGATCAACACTCAGATCCTATTGAGAAAGAAGAATCTTTCTGAAACAGAAAGAAAGATTCTGAAGAGCACGGAGGAAGGAATCGAAAAGATTCAGAAGATTGTGGATGACATGCTCCATTTTGCCAAACCCAAAGAGGCCCATTTTAAACTGGAAGAGATCAATGAGGTGGTTGAAAAGAGCCTGGCTATTCTCCAGACTAAATTTAAAAAGAGTAATATCTTTACTCTCTTTGAAGGTGGACGAGGCTTACCCAAGGTATGGATTGACATTCATCAGATCCAGCAAGTCCTGATCAATCTCATGCTCAATTCCATTCAGGCGATGGAAAAGGGTGGAACACTTTCGATTCGTACCTTTTTGGAGAAGAATAATGGGGTTGGGGTTGAGATAAAGGATACAGGGGTAGGGATTCCCAAATCCATTTTAAAAAAGATTTTTGATCCTTTCTTTTCAACCAAATCTGAGGGGACAGGCCTTGGACTTTCAATTAGCCTTAAAATCTTAGAACATCACGGGGCAACTATTGATGTCGAGAGTGAGGAAGGAAAAGGTTCTGTCTTTACGATTCATTTTCCAGGGGGGAAATTCTCAAATCCTACTTAACCCATTGGCTCTGTGCGTTAGGCGTGAAGTGAGGAAGTCATGCAGTTTAAAATCTTAGTGGTCGATGATGAACCTATCCTAAAAGACTCTCTTGAAGTGGCCTTAAGATCGTCTGGGTATGATGTCGTTACTGCCCGAACCGGGGAGGAGGGTTTAGAACAATTTAAAAAAGAGAGACCCGACCTTATCCTCTTAGATCATTGGCTTCCAGGGATCAACGGGGATGAGGTGCTCCGTAGAGTTAAAGAGGAGGCCCCCGATATTCCTGTGATCATCATGACTGCTCAGGGGTCGATTGAGATGGCGGTTACCTCTATGAAGATGGGAGCGTTTGATTTTCTTATCAAACCTTTTGAATTAGACCAGGTTGAGGAGTTGATCAAGAAAGGACTGGAAAGGATACGTTTGAAGAAAGAGGTGGAATGGCTTCGCACCCAATACCAGGAAAAGTTTCGGTCGGGTGGGATCATCGGGGTTAGTCAAAAGATGAGAGAGGTTTTGGAATTGGCTGAAAAGGTTGCCCAGGGTTCAGACACTACGGTCCTCCTTGAGGGGGAAACCGGTACAGGTAAAGAACTCCTCGCTGAATATATCCATTTTTTGAGTCCCCGTTCTTCATTCCCTTTTATTCCAATTAACTGTGGGGCTATCCCTAAGGACCTTTTCGAGAGTGAACTGTTTGGTTATGAAAAGGGTTCCTTTACGGGTGCCTTGGAAAAGGGGAAGATCGGCAAGGTTGAGGCGGCAGAAAAAGGGACCCTATTTCTGGATGAAGTGGGGGAACTGTCTCCCTCAGCCCAGGTGAAGGTCTTAAGAGTTCTTGAGGAGAAGGAATACTTCAGGGTAGGAGGGGTTGAAAAGAGAAAGGCAGATGTTCGGATCATCGCAGCCACGAATAAGGATTTAGAGTCCGAGATCAAAAGAGGAAATTTCCGTGAGGACCTCTACTTTAGACTGAATGTGGTCAAATTGACCATCCCTCCCTTGAGAGAACGAAAGGAAGATATCCTCCCCCTTTTTAAATTCTTCATGAATCATTTTAACGAACAGTTTAAAAAGGGGTTTTTCCATATCTCTCCAGAAGCAGAAGAAATCATCCTTTCTTATCCCTGGTTTGGGAATATCCGTGAGCTTCGAAATGTAGTCGAACGAATCATCCTGTTGGAAAAAGGGGATCAGATTGATCAAAAACATTTGGCTTTTCTATCAAAACGAGAAGACAAGGGAGAGTTTAAACCTGTCATCCCTCCCCAGGGAGTGATTCTTGAAGAAGTCGAAAAAAATTATATTATCGAAGCGTTAAAGATGAAAAAAGGAAATAAAATGCAAGCCGCCAAACTTCTCGGTATCTCTCGCTCTGCTCTTCTCTACCGGATGGAAAAGTATGGAATAAAGGGATAAATTGCGCGAGTATTTTTGATGTTCGATTGCAAACAGAATGTTTAAAAACAGACGATTTATTATTATTTAAACATCTCAATAAGTTATCCCAAAATTTTTTCCATCAATATTTGTTATCCCTCAGAACTTCATCTCCATATGCTTCGCTTTTCTTCCCTGTTAAAATTTTAAAAAATTTTAATCTTCATGATTTAAAAGATGTTTTTACAATCTTCCTTTTAAAATACCCGACTTAAGAAAGAGTGGCATTAAAGTTGCTATTTTGTTCGTATCCGTTGAGTTCATTTTAAAATCATGAAGATACTCATCGTAGAAAAAGATAAGACCATTGGGGAATCGCTTTCCTATTTTATTAGTCATCGGAAAAACTGTGAGGTTTTTGTTGCATGTGGCAAAAAAGAAGGAGATTCCCTTTTTAAAAAGATTCCTTTCGATCTTGTTCTCTGTGGAGACCACTTCCCAGATGGAGAGGGAATAGAGATGTTAAAAGAATGGATAAGTCAAAATCCAAAGATTTTCTCTATTCTGATGACTGTAAAAAATGATGAGGAATTGAGGCAGGAGGCCTTAAAGGCTGGGATTCGGGGGTACTTGGTCAAGCCCTTTAACCTTAATCAATTGGAAGAACTTCTGAACTTAGATCGCTTTTAACCAATGATCAATCGCTATCAATTATATACGCCTTGGGTAGAGAAAGGAGGTGAAAAAAGATGAAGAAAGTTTGGGTTTGGATATTAGCATGGGTTTTCGTTCTTTCAATGGTTAGCCTCTCATTGGCTCAGGATAAGCCGAAAGTCCCTACCTGGACAACCACAGTCGTTAAGGATTGGGTCGCAAAGGCAAAGGCGGAGATCAAGAAGGTTACTCCGGCTGATGTGAAGGCCGCCATTGATAAAAAAGAGAAGGCCTACATCCTTGACGTCAGAGATCCAGATGAGTTTAAGGCAGGTCATCTCCCAGGAGCGATCAATGTCTCTCGTGGAAAGTTGGAATTTGTGATCTGGGATAAGATTCAAGATAAGGAGGCTAAAATCTATGTCTATTGCCTCACTGCTGCCCGATCAGCCCTGGCCACAAAGACTCTGAACGAAATGGGTTACAAACAGGCTGTTCTTATGGATGCTCACTTTGAGGAATGGGTAAAGGCCGGTTATCCCGTAGAAAGATAAAAATGAGGGGAGATAGAGAAGCAAATCCATTTTATAAATCTATCTCCCCTAAAAAAGAATCTGAAATATGGAGCGTTTCCCTCTTAGGCTTACAAGAAGAGGTTTCCTAAAAGTAGCAGGTGGGACTGCTGGTGCTCTCGCCCTTAAGAACGAATGGATAGATTTTAAGAAATGGGTTGAGGCATCGGTTGAATCTCCGATCACTCGTGTCCCTACAATCTGTAATGGATGTGGGAATCGATGCGGGATTTATGCCTATGTGAAGAACGGAAGGCTTTGGAAGATCGAAGGGAATCCAGAGGCCAATGGGAATTTAGGCGTTGTATGCCCCAAGGGACACGGATATCTTCATGACTTATATAATCCCGACCGGATTAAAAGCCCTTTAAAAAGAGTAGGGAGCCGTTTCGAACCTATCTCCTGGGAGCAAGCCTATCAAGAGATTTCCCAAAAAATTAATCTCCTTATGTTGGAACATGGCCCTCAAAGTATCTTCTGGGTCAATTACCCACAGCCAAACCATCTTTATGCATTAAGATTCATGCATGCCTTGGGGAGTCCCCACTATTTTACCCACGGATCTACCTGTTATACGGCAAGAAATGCAGGTTGGGTATACACTGTTGGAGAACTCCCTTCAAACGATCTATCAAATTCTCGGTATATTGTGATTATTGGACGTAATCCCGCGGGGGGTATTGATCTGGGTCAGATGAAAAGAATCGTAGAGGCTAAATCCAAAGGAGCCAAACTGGTGGTTGTGGATCCGAGACACAGTGAAACAGCCATCCTCGCTGATGAATGGCTTCCGATAAAACCGGGAACTGATTTAGCCCTCCTTTTAGCCATGATCAATGTGATGGTGAAAGAAGAGTTATATGATAAGAAATTTGTAGCAGAAAAAACCGTGGGCTTTGAACAATTGGAGGAACAGATTATCAATTATCCCCCGGAGTGGGCTGAAAAGGTTTGTGAGATTCCATCGCAAACGATTATACGAATCACCCGTGAGATGGCTCAGGTTAAACCTAAAGCCCTTATCCATAGAGGTTACCATGGGGCCTTCGGAGCCCAATATCTGAATAGTTTTCAGACTGCTCGAGCCTTAGCCATTGTCAATAGTCTTTTAGGAAATCTTAACCGAGAGGGAGGAATCTATTTCCCGAAGACTGCAAATCTTGGGGAGCTTCAACCTAAACACCCTGCACCTGAACTTCCCACAATAGGTAAACTGGATGGAACGGGGGTGCCAGGGAGGTATCCCTTGGGAAGCTATGGAGATGGGATTGCCCATGCCATTCCAGAATTGGCACTTCGGGGGGAATTGAAAGCTGGATTCGTGTATCATTATAATCCCCTTCGGACCAATCCAAATCCAAAGAGAGTGATTGCAGGCTATAAAAAACTTGAACTCTTGGTGGTGATCGATACCGTTCTTTCTGAAACCGCTTCCATAGCCCATTATGTCTTACCTGAATCCTTCTACTTGGAGAGAACCGAAGCAATCGATACAAAACATAGTGGAAAGAGGGCTCAGGTGAGCCTTCAACAACAGGTGGTCAAACCTCTCTTCGATACTCGACCTGGGACTCAGATTATCATTGAATTGGCAAAGCATTTAGGGGTGGGCAAGTATTTCAGTTTTGATATTGAGGAAGCCAATCGGCTCAGACTCAAACCTTTAGGCGTGACCCTTGAGCAGTTGAAGGAGAAAGGTGTCCTATTTGTAGGAGAGAAATGGAAGGAGGGATTCGATAAGTTAAATACTCCCTCAGGAAAGGTTGAGATTTATTGTCGAACCTTGGACCGTTTAGAGATCCCACCCATTCCAAGGTGGGAGGAACCCTTGGTTTCACCTGATCCGAAGGATCCTCATTCCTTTCGACTGCTCCATGGAAAACAGGCGATCCATACTCACTCCATGACAGCCAATCAACCCATCCTCATGGCATTGAGCCACCGGTATGATTTGATTCGACTATGGATGAATAAAAAGAGAGGGGAGCAGTTAGGTCTTAAAGATGGGGATTGGGTAAGGATTAAATCTTTAGTCGGTGAGGGGAGAATCCGAGTCCGTCTCATTGAGGGGATCCATCCCTCCTGTGTATGGCTTCCGAGCGGTTATGGGATTTTCTCAAAACATTTAAAAACGGCTTATGATATTGGGCTCTCCTATAACGATTTTCTTCCAACTTATTTCGATCCAACGGTAGGACATGTGATGGCATCGGAAATTGTGGTTCAAGTGAATAAGGCATAGGGCATAGAGCAAAGCCTAAAAAATAAGATTTAACTCTAAAATTCACAATCTGAAATTTGGTGAGTTATGGCTCGATATGGAATGGTGATTGATGAAACAAAATGTGTGGGTTGCCATGCTTGCCGTGTGGCCTGCCATAATCAGAACAGCCTTGAAGAAAAGGAGGCCTATAACCATCTCGAAGAAAGAGAATATGGAAGTTTTCCCAACTATACAAGAGAATTCTTACCTGTCCAGTGTCAGCATTGTGATAACCCTCCTTGTGTCAAAGTTTGTCCTACTGGAGCCTCCCACAAAAGGAAGGACGGGGTAGTCTTGGTAGATAAGAATAAATGCATCGGCTGTAAGTATTGTATTGCCGCCTGTCCCTATAATGTTCGAATCATTAAAAAAGAGGGTTATATTGAAAAATGTCGGTTCTGTATTGAGTTTGTTGAAAAGGGTGAAAAGCCAGCATGTGTGACGACCTGTATGACCGGGGTAAGGATGTTTGGAGATCTGGATGATCCCAATAGTGAGATCTCCCAATACATTATTAAACATAAGTTGAAACAGTTTAAGGCAGAACTCAACACCAAACCAAGAATTTACTATAAAAGGGGATAGCAGGAATGCCTCATAAAGAGAAAGCCTTTTTTTGTAAAGTCGTTTCGTCTCTTTTCTGCCCTCCGGATCAGGAAATGGTGGAGCAGTTAACTCAAGGTCACCTCTATTCCTTTTTTAAGGCCTATGTCCAATTTTTCGAAGGGGAGATCGGATGTTTAAAAGGGTTTTTGCCTGAATCGCCTTCCCAAATCCTTTTGAAGGATTTAAAGGAGGAGTATTACCGACTCTTCTCCGATACGGGTGGGGAGAGAATTTCATTGGTGGAGTCTTTTTATAAGCCCTGGACCCAAGACCCTCATTGCTGTCTTCCTTTTGCAAAAGAGAAGGGGTTTCTGATGGGCGATTCAGCCATTCACCTTTCAACCCTTTTTCAACAATGGGGGATAGAGGTCTCAGATTCCTTTAAGGGAATGCCGGATCATCTGATCATTGAACTGGAGTTTTTGGCTTATCTCTATCAAGGAGCAGGGGATGAAGTCATTGAGAGGTTTATAAAGGATCATCTCAATTGGATCCCTTTTCTTAAGGGAGCGTGTGAAAGGGCAAATGCCCATCCATTTTATTGGAGCCTCATGGAGGTTCTTCATCTTTTCATCCAAAAAGAAAAAGAGAGATTGGAGAAGAGGAGTGATGGAACGAAGGAAATTTATCCAGAGGTTATTTGAGGCCCTCACTCTTGGAGGATTATTCCTTTTGATCGGATGTAAGCAGAAGGAGAAATCTCAAGCATTTGGGAATCAGGAAAACCTTTGGAATCTCACAAGCGGTCAAGAGAAAGTAGAGGAACCCATTGAGTTAAGTTATTGGAAGGATACTCCTACCCTCTATCGGGATGCCTCCATGGGGAAAGCAGATCCTTCCTTTGTCCCCAAAATAGGAGGGGGCTGAAGTTAGAAAGATTCGTCGGCGACGGATCGAAGGAAAGCGCAACCCTGACCCTGGGCGCGAGCAGGTGTGTCGCGTGCCCGTAAAGGCTATTAAGGAGTTTAAGGTGGAAGGGACGATACATATCATCTGGAATTGGATTGTAGCCATTGATCTCTTTGCAGCAGGCCTAAGCGCTGGAGCTTTCATTATCTCCGCAACGGCCTATTTTCTTGGCCGCGAACGATACGAGACCATGACGAGGATTGGAGCCTATATTGCTCCCTTTCCAGTCCTCGTTGGGATCATTGCCTTGATCTACGATCTTGAAAGACCCCATCTTTTCTGGAAATTATTCCTTACCTTCCAACCCAATTCAGTCATGTCTCTTGGGGCTTGGCTTCTTCTCTTTTTCTCCCTGTTTAGTTTCGCTCATTTCTATCTCTGGCTTCCTGAGAAATTTGATTATTTAAGAATTATTCCTCGAATCCAATCAAACCGATTTTTAAGTCGGTTCAGAGGAGAAAACCTCACTACGATCCGGGGATTGACTGCAGGGTTTGGAATCCCTATCTCCATAGGAGTTGGAATCTATACCGGCGTCCTTTTAGGGGCGCTCACTGCCCGACCCTTCTGGAATAATCCAATGCTCCCAATGTTATTCTTAATCTCTGCAATGATGACCGGCTCGGCTGCCATCTGTTTTGTAGGATGCTTTGTCAAAGGTTTTCGGGGAATGAGCCGGGAGAACATCAATACGAATAAATTTATGATTCATTCCATTGATTTTACCCTTATGGTCTTTTCAATCATTGCTGTCTTCCTTTTTATCCTGGGCTTATACGTTTCACCCCGAAGTTCAGTGGCCGCGGTTCATCTCATTATGGGAGGTGAGTTTACTCTTCTTTTCTGGACCCTTGTGGTCGGGGTAGGTATTCTTCTTCCTCTTTCTTTGGAGGTTTACGAATTGATCCCTCATTACATCTGGCATGGAGAATTGAGAGAGCACAACCCCTGGATTTCTGGCGTGATCACAACCTCTGTCCTCATCGGTGGGTTTGCCATGCGGTATATTGTCATCTATGCAGGCCAGATGGCCCAAATCATTACCTCTTAAGCCAGTGCTTCAAGCGTTTCCAGAAGGTTAATTTTTCAAAGACATAAAGTCCTTCTTGAACCCTTAAAAAAACCACTTTTCCTATCTTTAGTTTCTTCGGAGATCGGTAGTTAGGATTGCACGCCATCACCCTCTTTCCATCTCCCCTTTTGACAAAGGCAAGGGCCAGGGGTGATAGAAATCCTTGGGGGGGGGAATGAAGGATGGTAAAGGTTTCGAGAGCCCCCATCCCTTCGACAGGAGGGCCTTCAGAGGTTTTTTCTGGGATAGGAGTCTCCGGATGATATTCCAATTCCCAACCTCCCACCTTTACCCTTTTTCGATCGGTTCGTTCAAGGATGGTAACGAAGTTGTTATTCCCCAATCCTCCTGTGCTTTGGGCCAAGCCAACCTCTGCCCGTTTCAGTTGCCTTTCGTTCCCTGCTTCCCCTCTTAGTTGGTAAACAATCTCCACGAGTTGAGCAAGGCCAGAGGCTCCCACAGGATGTCCTCTTGATTTCAATCCACCAGATGGATTGATGGGTAGTTTTCCTCTCAGTTCAGTTAAGCCTTCTTTTAAGGCCTTCCATCCCTCTCCGGGGGAGAAAAAACCCAGATCCTCTGTCCCGATGATCTCAAAAGGGGTGAAGGCATCATGAACCTCCGCAAACTGAATTTCTGAAGGATTGACCTTTGCCATGCTGTAGGCCCTTCGGGCGGCCTCTTTGGTTGAATTGAACGAAGTGAGGGAAGCACGATGTCTAACTGCCATGGTATCTGTGGCATGACCAATTCCGGAAACGATTACGGGGGTAGGTTTTGAAGTGAGTACCATCGCGGCTGCTCCATCCGAAATGGGTGCACAATCATAAAGCCGCAAAGGAAAGGAAACCATCTGACTCTTTAGATAGTCCTCTTTGGTAATCCTTTTTTTGAATTGGGCATTTGGATTGAGAAATCCATTGGAGTGGTTTTTGATAGCTACATGGGAAAGAATGTCTTCAAGCAAAGAGGGAGAGAGACCGTACTGCTTGGCATACCTTTGGGCGATCAGTGCTGCCAATGCAGGCATGGTTGCACCATATCTCCTTTCGGAGCGATCAATCACTTCAGAGAGGATTTGGGTGACCTTGGGAGTAGGAAGGTGACTCATCTTCTCCCCAGCAAGGACCAGAACCTCTTTCATATAACCTGAGGCAACCGCATAAAAGGCGGCCTCAAACGCTCCTGCCCCTGTAGAAGAAGCGGTTTCCACACGAGTGGAAGGAAGGCCAGTGAGATGAAGAGTATCGGTCAAAAGGGCTGCGACATTTGAATCCCCTACGAATTCCTCCACATTCATGACCCCAATATAGATGGCGTCTACTCTTTCCAACCCAGCATCTTTTAAGGCCAACCCTGCTGCCTCAGCCATCATTTTATCAAGCGAGTCCTTTGATCTCCCAAACCTGGTCATTCCAACGCCTGAGATATATACTTCCATTTAAACCTTCCTTTTGAAAGTTATTCTTAAATGATATTAGACCTCCTCTTTATATTACAATAAAACTTACTGTTTTTACAGGATGAGGGCGTTATTAATAGGGGAAGAATTTTTTAAAACCCTGAATTTTTAACAAAACTAATACTTATCTAACTTATTGAAAATAAATAAAGATTTAAATTATAACCTTGTGAAAAAAATTTTTTTGACCTTCAGCCTTGGGCATATTATATTTATTGAAACCTGAAGTTGTAAAAAAATTACCCTAACTATTGATTGGGGTTAGTTTTTTGTCTATGTTTTTCTTTCTCCATTGATAAGTTTTTCATTGAAGGGGTTTTAATTTTCTTATCTCCCTCGAAAACTTATCAAGGGATTTTGAACTCTTTCCCTTTAACCAATCGAAAAAATTGATACAACTTCAGGGCTGAGATCATCGGAGGTTGAGGCGTATGGATGAGATTCTTTATCAAAAATTTTTAATGACCAAGATTTCCGATTTGGAATTAAATGTAGAGGAGAGTATAGGGCCTCTTCTTAAAAGACTAAAGAAAGAATTGAAGGCAAGAAAAATTCTTCTTTGGCCTGATTTCTATTTTGGGAATGAGTGGGGATGCGTCAATAAGAAGATCTCGGTCAGTATTCCTTTTTATTTGGCCATGCCAGAATTAAAAGAACTTGAGGGGGATCCTCCTACGAAAGAGGAGATTCTGAAGACCCTTCGTCATGAGACAGGTCATGCGGTCAACTATGCCTATAAACTCTGGCAACGGAAAGACTGGAAAGAGATATTTGGTGATTTCCATAAGAAGTATCGAGATGGATATCTTTACCGAGTAAACCCCTGGTCAAAAAGTTATGTTCGCCACCTTCACTACTTAGGAGATCCCCACTACGCCCAAAAACATCCTGATGAGGATTGGGCGGAGACCTTTGCCATCTGGCTTGATCCGAGATCTCATTGGGAAGTCAAATACCGAAACTGGCCGACCGCATTAGAGAAACTCACTTATGTGGACCACCTCATGGAAGAGATAGCCGGGAAGGAACCTCTGAATTTAGAGATAAAACATGATGGAGCCTATACAGAGATTGAGGAGACGGTTTCAGAATGGTGGGGTTTAGATGGAGAGATTTTAGATCAGGAGCTCCAGGAATATCTTACAGATATGAACGAACTTTTTACCAGGCCCCAAAATGGGTGGAAAAATCTTCTGCCCGCTTGGAAGTTAATTCGGAAATATGCAAGAACTCTTACTGAACAGGTCAGCCTCTGGATCTCAGGTTCAAATAAACACTCGGTTCGGAAAAGGCTTCGCCAGTGGGAGGCCATCTGCCGGAATGAGACGTTGGGATATCTTCCCGAAGAGGAGGAAAAGAAATTAATTGAATTGACTACTCTCCTAACCTACTATGTAGTGGATGGTGTTCATCATTTTCGAAATTGATCTTAATAAGTTCGTAGTTCGGAGGTAAATCTAAATCGACTGAGTTTGGCAGGAGATTTCAGGAGATGTTTGATCTTTTCCCTGAAATGGTAAGCCACAAGGGCTTACCCTACAAAAAAATTTTTATCATTCAATGTATAGGGTAAGGTCTTTTCCCTTACCTCAATAAAGGTAACCCAAAAGGGTTAGCCTACAAATTCTTTTAAACAGGTAGTTTTTTTATACTCCTTCCCAACGAGGGAACAAAAGTAATCTGTCCCCTTTTTACTTTTTAGTTATAGGATAATGGTCTTTTTGATTGTTTTGACAACCTCTTCAGGCTCGTCAATGAGTCGGAGGATTTCAAAATCGGAGGGGGAAATCTTTCCCTCCTTGAGCACAACCTCTCTAAGCCATTCCAAAAAACCTCTCCAGTAGTTAGACCCTACCAAAATCACAGGAAAGGGTTTAATCTTGTGGGTCTGAATGAGAGTTACAGATTCGAGAAGTTCGTCCATTGTTCCAAATCCGCCAGGAAGGATAATATAGGCCACCGCATATTTGACAAACATCACCTTCCGGACAAAGAAGTACCGAAAACTAAGGGTAACGTTTGTATAGGTATTGGGTTTCTGCTCAAGAGGGAGTTCTATATTTAAGCCAATCGATTTTCCCCCTACCGACGAAGCCCCTTTATTGGCAGCCTCCATGACACCCGGACCACCACCCGTGATCACTGCAAAACCATTTTGAGCCAAAAGCCTGCCGATCTGCTCGGCTATCTGATAAATTTCATCTTGGGGTTTGGCCCGCGTTGAACCAAAGACGCTTACCGCCGGGTGGTATTTAGCAAGGGTTTCAAACCCTTCAACGAATTCGGCCATGATTCGAAACATCCTCCAAGAATCCTTGATCGTAATTTCATCAATCACATACTGTCTATCAATCATGGTTCCTCCTATTCTCTTGGTTTGTGAATGGTGGATGATGAGTCATCGATTAATTTTATTGATAAATTAAGAATTTTATATTAGGAAAAAAGTAATTTAAAGTCAATCCTACACCTTAGCGCGATGTGCATCGAGTTTCAATTTAAAGGATTCTCAACATGAGAGTTGAATTCTTGGGCGGAGTTCAAACCGTTACGGGTTCTGCGACCCTTTTAGAAAAGGGGACACTGAAATGGCTTGTTGATTGTGGAATGTTTCAGGGCGGCAAAGAACTCGAAGAGAGAAACCACAACGTTCATTCCTACCACCCTCAAGACCTCTCCTTTATCTTACTCACCCATGCTCATATTGACCACAGCGGTCTCATTCCAAAACTTGTCAAAGAAGGGTTTTGTGGAAAGGTGATCTGTACCAAAGCCACTTTGGACCTCTGCGAGATCATGCTTCAAGATAGTGCACATATCCATGAGATGGAAGCAGAATGGCGGAATCGGAAGAACAAGAGGTCTGGCCTAAATGAATCCACTCCCCTCTATACGATGAGGGATGTGGAGCGGAGCCTTCGATTCTTTCATCCTATCCATTATGATGAAATGTTCCCCTTAGGGGATGGGGTGAAGGCAAGGTTCCGAGATGCAGGTCATATTTTAGGGTCTGCCATCATTGAACTCTGGGTAAAGGAGAATGGCCAGGAGAAGAAATTGGTCTTCTCTGGCGATTTAGGAAATACGGGTCAACCTCTTCTTAAAGACCCTGCCCTGATTGAAGAAGGGGATTTTGTATGGTTGGAATCGACCTATGGGAATCGGTCTCATAAATCGCATGAAGAAACCGTTCAAGAATTATCAACGATCATCCAGGAGGCAATCCGCGAACAGGCAAAGGTCATCATCCCTGCCTTTGCAGTGGAGCGGACCCAAAATATAATTTTTACCGTTGGCCAACTGATCAAAAAAGGCGCCATCCCTTCCATCCCGGTTTATATCGATAGTCCTCTCGCAATCTCTGCCACAGAGATCTTTAAGAAAAACCCTGATTGTTTCGATGAGGAAACGAAAACCCTTTTACTGGAGGGAGGAAATCCGTTGGAATTTCCTGAAATCCTCTACACCCAAACCACTGAAGCCTCCAAAGCCATTAATGAAGACCCAAGGCCAGGGATCATCATCTCTGCCAGTGGAATGTGTGAGGCTGGAAGAATTAAACACCACTTGAAGCACCATCTCTGGCGAGAATCCTCCCATATTGTTTTCATCGGTTATCAGGCAGAAGGGACAGTGGGTAGAAGAATCGTCGATGGAGCAAAAATGGTTAGACTCCTCGGAGAGGAGATTGCGGTCAAGGCCCATATTCATACCCTGGGGGGGTTTTCTGCTCACGCAGACCAGAAGGGGCTTCTCGATTGGCTCTCCCATTTTAAAAACCCTCAACTTGAGATCTTTATTAACCATGGGGAAGAGAAGATTTCCAGGGAGTTTGCTCAACGAATCCACGAGCAATTTCCTTTCAAAACAAACCTCCCCAAATGGAGGGAGAAAAGATCTCTTTTTGGATATGAAAGAGATGGAATGGAAGAACCCTTCCCCCAAGAGGAGAAGGAAGAAGTTCCATCCCCTTGGGACACCTTTATGCTCCTTTCCCATCAATTAGACCGAAATTACAAGAGGCTTCGCCGAAGGTTGAGACATTTAAAATCAAAAGGAAGAGGAGTCCCTGACCTCCGATCGTTGAGAAAATTGGAAGAAGTAAACCGTAGATTAGAGGAACTTGATTCAGAAATCGAATAGGGAGGAAAAATGAAACGGATGGCCTTTGTAATAGGGATTCTTTTGACAGGGTTCGCTCTGCTCCCTAAGGAGGGATGGGCGGGGATGGTCATCGAACAGGTGATGAGGGATATGGAGGGAAAACCTGCCTCAGTCATCACCTATTATTCAGGATTTAGATTCCGCACCGACCATCTGGAGGAGGGCCTGACAACGATCATTGATTTCAAGGAGGACCGATTAGTCATGATAGAACACCCTTCCAAAAGCTATGTAGAGATCAAATTCTCCCAGTGGGAAAAGGAGGTTTCAAGGCGGCTTAAAAAAGACACCCCAGCCATTCCACCAAAGGAAAGAAAGATTATTGTGAGAAAGACAGGTGAGACAGCCATCATCAATGGCTTTCCTACAGAGAAGGTCGAAATTATAGCAGATGGAGAGCTAATCGAGGAGAATTGGGTCACCCGAGAGGTGGAGATGGGAGAGATGGAGAAGGTGAATGAGAAAATAGTTAGAGGATTCTCAAAGCAGTTTCGCTCCGAGATGAAAGAAGGAAGGGAGATCTACGAAAAGTTAAAAACCATTGGGTTTCCTATTTTGGTGAAGGATTATACCATGACTTATGGATTGGGAGGGATCCACCGGCTTGAAGTAAAAAAGATAGAGAAAAAAGAATTGAAAGATGAAATTTTCTATCCGCCCACGGGCTATCATCAAGCCCTCCCCAAACCTTCGAAAAAGTAAACTTATGTATTTTCTCTATGGGATTTGGGGGTTTCTTGATCTTTAGGATTGATCTGACTCAAGTCTATTGACCCTTCCTAAATCTTGATGATCTCGCCCTCTATCTTTTCACCGATAGTTAATACCCCGATAGTTCCATGATGGATGAAAGAACGTGTGGGGGAACCAGGATTGAAGAAGTAGATCTCTTTCACCTGGTGATTGGCCGGTGTGTGAGAATGACCATAGATGATGGCATCCACCTTATCGAAGGCTTCCCTAACCCTTGACTCCAACCCGAAAGGAGGTCCTCCGCCATGGATTAGGCCGATCTGGAATCCTCCAAGTTCAACAACCTTCTTATAAGGGAAGGCCTCTCGAATTTCAGGAGGGTCCATATTCCCGCAGACCGCGATAAGATCTTTCAGCCCCGAAAGATATTCTGCAACGCGAAAATCAATAAAGTCGCCAGCATGAATGATCTTTTCCACATCTTTGAAATAGCCCTCTATAATCTTCCTAAATTCAGAATGGGGTTCTTTTAAGTGAGTATCTGAAATCACACCGATCTTCATCTTCAATCCCCCTCCCTTAGAATTTATCTTTCTCCACCCTTCCCGAATAGGTGTATATCATATAAACCGAGTGATTCTAAGAAGTGCTATCGAAAGCGGGAATGAATAACCATTCTGGTAAGAAATATAATATCTTTTTCTATAATCGGAAAGGCCCTCCATCCATTTATGAGTTTATCTCGCTGGAGTTATACCATCCCTATCCCTCTCCTTTTTTTATTTGATTTGGGTTATAATGTTTTTATGAAAATCGGAAAGAAAAAGAAGGCACTGGTTCATATCGCCAAAGAGGACCTTGGGTTGGATGAGGAATCCTATCGCCAGATTCTCAAGGCAGTGGCTGGGGTAGAGAGTTCAACTGAATTGACCCGAAAGGGATTTGAGAAGGTGATGACACGTTTCCAGGAGATGGGGTTTAAAGGCCTTCTTCTCCACCCCTACCATCCAAGTCCTAAATCAAGGCTTATCCCTGCTGGAAGTCCTCAAGGTGAGGAATCGATCACCTCCAGTCAGCAGGACTTTCTCACTTACCTCTTAAGGGAATTGGGATGGACAGAAGCCCATTATCAAGGCTTCTGCCAGCGGATTATCAAAAGGCCCAATCCAGTGACCAAGCGAGATGGACAGAAGATCATTATTGGGTTGATGGCCATTTTAAGAAAGAGGGCCTTATCCTCAAAGAGAAAGGGATTGCCTTCCCATCATCCTTCTCTTGAGGGAGATCAGGTGAGTCTTCACCAATAAGGGAGAGGAAAAATCATGAAACGCTATTGGAAACTTATCCTTGCAGGAGTCCTCCTTCTGTTATTTGTTTTCATCACAATGGCCAGGGAGAGTGTGCCGGGTTTTGTTGAGATGGAGGTAAAAGGGGTGAGACTTGATTGGATTGGACAAAGTCCTGTCGTCATTTTGTCCGATAAAGAGGGTAAAAAGTTATTTCCAATATGGATTGGGTTTCCCGAAGCCAATGCGATCGATAAGGAACTCCGGCATCTCACTTCAACAAGACCCATGACTCACGACCTGCTTCATTCCATTCTGGGTCAAGTCCAGGTTAAATTGAAGGAGGTGAGAGTCGTTGACCTAAAGGATAATACTTACTATGCTACCCTTTCGCTGATCTCCAACAAAAATCTAATCGAAGTGGATGCTCGGCCAAGCGATGCCATTATCCTTGCATTGAAATCGAAATGCCCCATTTATGTCTCAGCAAAAATCCTCGAACAAAAAGGAGTTACCTTGACCCAACCCCCTACCCACTCCGAACGCTATGGGATTCGGGTTCAGGAACTCACTCCCTCCTTGGCCTCCCATTTCAACTTTAAGGGACCCAAGGGAGTTCTGGTTTCGGAGGTAGTGGGTGGCAGTCCCTCTGAACTTTCTGGGATCAGGGCAGGGGACATTATTTCAAAGGTCAATTTGAAAGAGATAGGAAGCCTTCAGCAATTTGAAGAGGCGATAGATGAGGTAAAAGGAGGGGGTTTAATAAAACTCTTAATTTTTAGAGAAGGTAAATTTCAAGAGATACAATTCTCCTTACGGCCTTAAGCTGCTGTTGTCCAACACTTTGTTATCATTTAAGACCCGAAACTTCGCATCAATTATCGAGCCTTTTCACAATGGGAACCTTGATAAAGGGAACCCCTTCCTCCTTTAAAAGGGCCTCCTCTTGTGGAGTAGCAATCCCTTTAATATTTCTCTTCTCGGCCTCCCCCCAATGGATTTTAAGCGCCTCTTTGGTAAAATTCCTGCCTACATCCTCAAAATACTTATCCAGATATTCATTGATCATTCGGAAGGTTTGTTGAAGAGTTATCTCTTTTCTTCCCTTCTCCTCCCCATCCTCTCTTCCCTCTTCCTTCCTCCTTCCTTCTCCTTTTTTTATTGCAAAAGGAGAGAAGACCTTTTCAACATCGGTGTCATTGCAGATCGGACAATTAATGATTCCTGCCGATTTCTGCTCCTCGAAGGAGGTGCTATCCTTAAACCAGCATTCAAAAAGGTGGCCATTCGAACAGACAAGGTCATAGGCAATCATATCTTTTCTCCAAAACAAAATTAACATCTTAAATCCTTTTTAGCAAGGTATTTTTGTGATAGGGTCAGATGGTAACTCTTTACAAAACCTATTATAATAAGTCTATAAAACCTCGAAGGAGGTCTGTCATGAGAAGAAAAGGACTTTGGGTGTGGTCGGGATGGGTAATGGTTTTACTGCTCTTTCTTTGCTTCAATGTAGAGGCAAAAAAGAAGATGGAGTTGGTTGGAAGAGAGACACCGAATTTTACCTTGCCTTCGACCGAGGATCGACTCATCAATTATGCAGAGGAGTATTATGGGAAATACCATCTCATCATCACCTTCTTTCCGGCTGCCTTTACCCCTATCTGAACGGGTGAGATGGAGGGCCATCAGAGGAATCTCTACCTCTATGAGCGCTTCAACGCCCGGGTTCTGGGTGTCAGTGTAGATGATGTGATTATCCTAAAATATTGGGCAAAAAGTCTGGATTTAACCTTTCCCCTTCTTTCCAATGTGACTGGGTTTTTAGGTGCCTCTTTTGGAGTGGAACCCTCTTTGGAGATTAAAGGCTATCCAGTCTTTTCGCGAAGAACAGTCATTATTGATAAGAGAGGGGTGATCCGATATGTGCAGGATGGATCTCCCCGTTACAAAGAGATCCTTCTATTCCTTAAGAAGTTGAACGAGGAAGATCAATGATCCTTATAAGCAGGAGAGAAACGATGAGAAGACAATCTCTTACTCTATTTTTATTAATCTTCTATCTCCTTTTACTGATGGGATGCGCCACTTTGGAGACGAAGAAGAAACCCTATGAAGTCACTCCGAGGGGGACAGTGATTTATGGGGGAGAATATGAGTTTATGTTACCCCCACTTGGTTGGAATATCTTCTGGCCAGAAGGAGAGGACGAGGGAGAGTTTGCATTTGGATTTATGAGGAGAGACCCAGGCCCTTTTCCATCCCAATCTATCTTTGCCTATGATGAGGAGCCATTTGGATGCTCAACTACCTTTGAGGGAAGGGAGAAGGAGTTCTTTAAAAGGTTTCTCTGGAACGCCATATTAAAGTTTGAAGTCTTAGAGAGAAAGAAGGTTCAGGTCCTTGGGCAAGAAGGGCTATCAGTCACCGTGGAAGGGAAGGATCCGGTGAAAAAGGAGAAGGCAAAGGCTAAGGTGATTTTTGCGAAACGTGGGGAGAGGATCGTGGCCTTTTATATTACCCAGTGGAGGCCCTTGATGGGGTTTATGACCCATCGGCCTTTGAGGTTTTTGATAAATTTATTCAATCCTTTAAATACTTAAAAAAATCCTTTTACGAGACACTATGAGTCCAGGGAGGAGGCTACTTCTTTCTTTTAGGTAGAAAAAAGAAGGGGGGAGGTCATGAAGGTTTCCGTTCATCAATCAACCTTAGAGGTGGTTCAGGGTGATATCACCCAACAGGATACTGAGGCCATTGGAAATGCCGCCAACTCCCGACTGGCAGGGGGAGGCGGAGTGGATGGTGCGATTCATAGGGCAGGGGGACCGGCCATTATGGCTGAACTCAGGGCAAACTATAAAGGGTGCCCCACTGGTTCTGCGGTGATTACAGGAGGTGGGAACTTAAAGGCAAAGTATGTGATCCATGCGGTAGGTCCAATCTATTCAGGATCACCCAAAGATGCAGAACTCCTTTCCAGCGCCTATCGAAAAAGCCTGGAACTCTGCACCCAACACAAAATCTCTTCGATTGCCTTTCCCTCCATCAGCACAGGGGTATATGGGTATCCTGTAGAAGAGGCCTCTCGGATTGCTTTAACAACTGTGAGAGACTATCTAAAAGATCATCCTGAAATCAAACTGGTCAGATTTGTCCTTTTTGACACCAAAACCTTTGACGTCTATAAAGAAGCCCTAAAAGAGATCGTGGTATCCTAAAGGGGTTAATTCTTCTTAAATCCCTAACCTAAAATCTTCTTCAGTGCCTCTTCAGTTTTTCGTCCCCTTGGCCCTTCTCCTGGAAGGTAGAGCATGACCCCTCTCCCACTCTTTAGAGGGATGATTTCAATCTTTCCCTCCGAGGCCATTTTATTGGTTAGTTCGATTGGGTCTTTATTAAAATGTTTTCGGAAGGCGTCGTTAAACCCGCTAAAGACACTATGAATCCCTCGGTAAGGTTCTCTTCTCAACTTCTTGATTCCCTCAAGGACGAACTCCTCCTCCGTAAGAGTCCGATCCCCAGGCTCAACGATTCTTCGAATCACCTCTTCCACAGACGGCCTTTGAGGAGCCTCTCCAGGTAGAAAGAGCATCACCCCTCCCTTAAAGGGCCTTGTCTCAATCTTTCCCTCTCGAGCGAGTCTATGGGTGGCCTCGATGGGATTCGCATTAAAATATCTTCGAAAAGCCTCGTTGAATCCACTGTATACGCTATGGATCCCCCGAAAGGGCTCCTTTCTTAACTTCCTAATGGCCTGAATCACAAATTCTTCTTCGCTCAATTTCCTCTCTTCCTCCATCTCTCCCTCCTTTTTTGCCCTATTTTCTGATTCCTTAAGACTAATTTAAGGGTTGAAAGATTAGAAAATTTTAATCTTTTTTTAATCTTCTTTTAATGTGGATATGGTATAGATTTAACTAACAAAAGAAAAAAACTCTTTCCTCCTCAATACAAAAAATCCACCTGAACGGTGGATTTTTTTTGAAGACCCCACGGCCAATTCATTTCAGCCTCTTAAAATCAAACCCCTCTTTTAGGATCTCTTCCTTAAAATCCTTTACCTCTATCTTATTCTCAATCGCCTGAAGGATTTCTGGGACTCCTTTGGTCTCTCCAAGGAAGATACAGCCTACCACTCGGTCCTCTTTAAAGGTCACTTTGCAGTAGTGACATCTTTCTCGGTCGCTTCTTACCACACATTCCAGTTTTCCTTCGGGATCAATTTCCCCTGCAGAGGTGAGGTCTATGCCCACCACTTTTAGTTTATTTGAAACGACCGTTCCTTCATAGAGAACGTCCCCTCCTGCCATATTCATTCCGGCGATCTCTCCCTGTTTCTGGGCTGCAGGCCAGATTCCATAGACTCGCCCCCGATGTTCAGAGCAATCCCCTGCTCCATAGACCCCTCTAAAACTTGTCTCCAGTCGATCATTGACTAAAATCCCATTGTTGATTTCCAATCCCATTGCCCGTGCCAGTTGAACATTTGGCCGTACGCCTGCAGAGATGATCACCATCTCCCCTTCAATGGTTCTTCCATCTTTTAGGCGAACCCCTTCTACCTTCTCCTTTCCAAAGATCTCTTCTGTGATTCCATTAAGGAAAAAAGTAAACCCCATCCTTTCCATCTTCTCCTGAAGAAAGGTTGCCCCTTCAGGATCCATCTGCCTTGGAAGGATTCTCGGATTATGTTCAATGACCGCTACCTTTAAGCCTCGCCTTAAGAGAGCTCCCCCTGTTTCCAATCCCACCAGGCCTCCACCTATGAGGATCGCTTGCCTTACCTCTGAAGAAAACTCCTTTATCTCAATGGCATCCTTCATTGTCCGAAGGGTGAAGACCCCTTTTTTGTCTGACCCTTTGAGCGGAGGAAGAAAGGCACATCCACCTGTGGCCATAAGCAAAAGATCATAAGGATAGACCTTCTCTTTTTGGCTCTTGACCTCTCCTTTATCAGGATAAACCTCTATAATCCTTTCTTCCAAGTGGAGAAAGATCTCCTTATCCTTGTAGAAGGCTTCTGGATGAATGGTAATTCCTTGAAGGGTTACTTCGCCTGCAATCAACTCTGGGAATCGAACCCTGTAATAAAAGGGATAGGCTTCATCGGTAAAGATTCTTATCTCACCTTTCGGGTCGCCCTCACGGATCTTTACAGCCGCCCTTGCTCCTGCCACGCCATCTCCAATGATCAGATACCGTTTCATCCCTTCTCCTTTTTTGAAAAAATGAGTTGATTCCCCCTGCTTAAGTCACTCTCATCGCATCTCGAAGTTCACGGGACAGAAGATCTACCGTCCCTCGGGTACCGCCAGCAAGTTTCCTCTTCCATTCCCCCTCGGTCTCAAATCGCTCATCCCCGATTCGATCTCCCCAATTCTTAATCGCCTCCCTTATCCCAAAATAGTCAAAGGCATCTTTTTTCAACTCTTTTGACCGAGCCATGACCTCTGGGCTGACCCGGATAAAGGCCCTGAGTGCTGCCCCTGTCTTTATACTGTATTTCCTGCCTGCCCATGCCTTTGGGAAGATCGCCACAATGGCTTTAAAATAGTTTCTGAAGAAGCGTTTCCCATTCTCCTCAAATTCTTTAAAGCGCTCAGGTCCACCTACCTTTTCAATAGTGTTAAAGAGATCGACCATCTCATCAGCCAGAGAGGCCTGGGAGACTTTCCCTTTCCCAACGCCCAATATCTTTATCTCACCGCGTAGTGGAGAATCTTCCTCTTCATTGAGTTGACGGATGATATCATGGGCTAAAGCCTGATAGCGATCTGCATAGAGTCTTCGCCCAGCCAGTGAGATGAGGTGGGAGGGGTTGAGGCGAGTATGTTTGGCGTTGATGGTTACAAAAAGCTCAACGGTCTGTCTGGGATCCAATGAATCAAAAAGGACAGCAGGGACGTCTATTTCCATCGCCTTATCCGGATTTGCACCAAGAGCCAGGAGCCTGTGTTGACCATCGAGACATCGAAGGATCCCTGATTCTTCTGGAATCTGAAGCATTCCAATATTAGGATTCTTCCCAAGAGGTGAAAACTTGAGTCGCTTCTCCGTGATCATAATGACTGCCCCTGGGATGGCAGGAAGATTCTGGGCCTCCTGGCAGTCAGAATAATATTGGACGAGTTCTCTAATCTTCTTCCGAATCATGGGCCTTTGGAAGGCCGCCTCACTTCTGCCGATCCTTTTTTCAAGAAGTTCCCAATTGATGGGACTGGATTTAGATGGTTTTTTCTTTTTTGCTCCCTCCTCAAGGATCGGGTAATCCAATACCTCAAATTTTACTAATTTCTGAATGTCATTTGAGGTAAAAGAGGTTTGATAAAATTCTACCCCAAACTGCCTTACCTTGTGGGCCGGAATAGTGATCATGAACCCCACCTCCTTTTTGATTGGAAGATGGAAGGTAGAAGAGAGAGAACTTATGATCAAGCCCCCATTCTACGTTCCACTCTCAGATATAATTATAGATAGCAGAATTTGATGACCTAAACAAGTGATTTTTACCCATGGGCAAAAAGCGCCACAGGGTCTATTTCTTGATTGGGGTTGCATGTCAAAAAGCAGGGATGATATAATGGTTCAGGTCATTTTATGAAAGGGGATTCTTTGGGTGAGAAACAGACCTTATCGAATCATTCGAAGACCTAAAAAAGGTGTTCCTCAGAAATCGGTCGAAGAGATTTTAAAGGAAATTAAGAGGAATAAACCCAAATGGAGTGAGTATCGGGAGCGTTCCCTCCAGATCCATGGTCTCATCTGCGCAAAGTGTGGAAGGGAGTTTGATTCCAAGACCCGACATCTTCTGACCGTTCACCATAAAGATGGGAATTATTTGAACAATCCGCCGGATGGGTCAAATTGGGAAAATCTATGTGTTTACTGTCATGATGACGAGCACAGTCGAGACCTTTTGGGAGAATATTGGAGCAAAGGGGAGGAGAAGTAGAAAGGTTATGAGAAGCCTTTATAGTTCGATGCGATCAAGAAGTGTAATGCCTGTATAGTAGCAGCAGCAGGCACTCTCAAAATTATTATCAAAGGTTCTCTGTTTTCCATCCTGGAAGAGGATTCGAACATAACACATTCCCCCTGGCTGTTCCGAGGAACGAGTTTCAATCACCACCCCACCTCCCCAAGATTTGTATCGTTTATGATAAACTTTATCCCCCACCCGAAGGTAAGTGTGTCTTTCTCCAGTGGGCTTTTTGGGGGGTAGGCGGTCACTCTTCTGGGGGATATTCTTCAATGGGTCTCCTTTTGAAACATTATATCATATTTTAGATAAAATCTCTTCTTTGACCCCTCTGTCTCCTTGGTATCCTTATCCCAAAATCTAAGAACATCCTCTGTAAACCCAATGAGATTATCCATTATGGGAAGCTCACCCTTTGACCTTAGTTCTCCTCGCCTTTATAGGGGAGGGCCTCGTCAATCAGCATTACGGGGATGTCGTCCTTGATGGGATAGAGTAAGCCGCAAGCCTTACAAATCAACCCATCTTCTTTCTGATTTAAAAAGATATCTCCCTTACATTTTGGACAGGCCAAGATGTCCAAGAGCTCTTTGCTGATAGGCATCTTCATCCTCCTTTTCTCTCATCTTTCTCGTTTCGACTCTTGGAGAAGGATCCAATGAACTGCTCCCAAGAGGTCTTCAGCCACATAATCTGGCTTTACTTTCCATTGGTCTCTAAAGTATTCCCACTCCCCTTTTCCATATCCCGTGAAGACCAATATGGTTTTGGTGCCAATCAAATGGCCAAATTCGATATCTACCCCACGGTCTCCAACCATATAACTGATAGAACAATCGAGGTTCAACTCCCTTACCGCATCCTCCACCAATCCTGGGGCCGGTTTTCGGCATCGACACTTCTGCCGATAGGGAGGCGGTCCTACATCAGGGTGATGGGGACAGTAATAGATTCCATCGAGATAGGCGCCTTCCGCCTTCAAAAGATCCTGCATCTTCTGGTGAACCTGATGGATCAATGACTCTGGGAAATAGCCCTTCGCGACCCCAGATTGATTGGTGATCACAACTGCCTTAATCTGATGTTGGTTTAATAATCGAATGGCCTCCCCCACACGGGGTAGGAGTTTCAATCGGTCGATGTGATTCACGTACCCCACCTCTTCATTAATTGTTCCGTCTCGATCAAGAAAAACCGCTGGATGTCCCATCGTTAATGGATCTCAAAAATACCGTGACCGTGCCTCTCCGCTGGAATAAGTTTTAGTCCAGAGGTGTGTCCATCTCTCGTTTCTATCATCACTCTTCCTCTCTCCCTATCACCCCATTGCCCCATCGTTCCATCTCTCTAATTGAAACTGCTCCGGAGGGGTGAATCGCAAAAAAGATCGGTGGGTCATCCAATCTCCTACATTGAAATAAAGACATTGTCGGCCCTGAACCCACTCCTCAGCCCTCTCGGGATAGTGCGAATGTCCAAGGATGACGAGTTCAAACCCTTCTAAGAATTTCTGATAGGCAAATTCCTTAAAGGCAGGAGGTGGGGCCGAAGAGAGTTGGTGATATCTCTGATAACTGGTTTGACTCATCTTTTGGGCCACCCTCAAGGAGAGGTTTGGACCCACCCAATGGATGAGATGATAGGTCCATCGATTCTTTAGGAGCCTTCGAAAGAGACGATACCTCCACTGCTTCGGATTGGAAAGGTCCCCATGGGCTACAAAGGCCCTCTTTCCTCCGATCCTCTGCTCACACCCATCGGGGTAGACAGGAATCTCCATGGCAAACTGTTCTCTGAAAAACGAGGAGAGGAAGAAATCGTGATTCCCTTCAAAATATTCAATCTGAATACCCTGTTCATAGAAATCCCTTAGCCTTTCTAAAACGGGTAGATAAAACGAAAGAGGGGAGGGTCTTTCTCTCATGAAAAGATTCTTAAAACCGAAGAAGAATTCGAAAAGGTCGCCTAAAATGACGAGTTTTGCCATCCGATTCTTCTCTCTTTCTAAGAACCGGAGAAAGATTTCCATCTCCTCTGCCTCATTTCCAGTAAAATGGGCATCTGAGACAAAAATCCAATCCTTTCCATCTCGTCCCAAAACCGCCCCCTACCTTCCTACCCCGCAATAGTCAAACCCTAACCGCTTCATCTGTTCTGGATCGTAAACATTTCTTAAATCAATGAAGACAGGACTTTTAAGCAGGGTTTTGATTCGAGGGAGATCCAATCTTCGAAACTGGTTCCATTCGGTCACCAACACCAGGGCATCGGCCCCTTGAGCCACTTCATAGGCATCGCGTCCGTAATCGATATTCGGGAAGACCATCTTCGCCTCTTCCATGGCGGCAGGATCGAAGGCCTTCACCTTGGCCCCTAAGTTTAAGAGATGGCCAATGATGACGATGGAGGAGGACTCTCGAATGTCGTTGGTATTGGGTTTGAAGGAGATGCCCAAAATCCCAATAGTCTTCCCTCGGAGATCCCCTACTTTTTGCTTTATCTTCTCCACCATCCTCAACCGTTGCTCCTCATTGACCTCAATCACTGAGTTGAGAATTTTAAAGGAGTAACCCCGTTCAGACGCCATCCTGGACAGTGCCCTTGTATCCTTAGGAAAACAGGAACCCCCATATCCTGGACCTGGATGAAGAAATTTTCTTCCAATTCTCCCATCCAATCCCATCGCTCGAGCGACATGGTGAACATCAGCCCCCATCAACTCACAGAGGTTAGCAATTTCGTTGATAAAGCTTACCTTTGTGGCCAAAAATGCATTGGCAGCATATTTGATCATTTCAGCGGTTTCGAGGTTGGTCAGCACAAAGGGGGTTTCGATCAGGTAGAGGGCACTGTAAATCTCCTTCATAATGGCAAAGGCCTGTTCGCTTTCTGCCCCAATGGTTACCCGATCGGGTCTCATAAAATCCTCAACCGCAGAACCCTCTCTCTGGAATTCTGGATTGGAAACAATATCGAAGGAGATGGGCTTGAGCTGATACTCCCTGATCAACTCTTTTAATCGACGGCAGGTTCCCACTGGAACAGTGGATTTGACTACAATGACTTTATATCCATCCATCGAACGGGCAATCTCCTTGGCCACTTCCTCAACCGCCTGCAGGTCTGCGGAACCATCATCATTGGAAGGAGTTCCCACTGCAATAAAAATTACCAGACTGGAGGTGACCCCTTCGGAGATGCTCGTTGAGAACCTCAGCCTCCCCTCCCTCAGGTTTTTTTGGACGAGGTCTTCTAATCCTGGTTCGAAGATGGGGATTTTTCCCTGTCTGAGGAGATTGATCTTCTGCTGGTCGCTATCCACACAGATTAGATTCATTCCGAATTCTGCGAGACAGGTTCCAGTCACCAATCCCACATAACCTGTTCCAATCACACAGATATTCATCCTAAACTCGAACGTTAACCCAAATTTGATAAAAATTTATAATGGGATGATAAAAAATGCAAGATCAAAAAGTGAGTTCTGCCCTCTCCTTAGCGAACGCTAATAAAATATTCTTTCAATGCCTCAGACCAAGATCGTAAGGACATTCCAGTCTCCCTTTTGAATTTCTGAGTACTCAGCACAGAATAGGAAGGTCGGATCGCGGGCCGGTTCAGTTCTTTAGAGGAGATAGGGATGATCTTTATCCCGGTCAACCCTGAGAGCTTCACTATCGCATGTCCAAAGGTATACCAACTACAGAGGTCACTGTTGGCCACATGAAAGATCCCGCGAGCATTGGATTGAATTAAGATCGAAATGGCCTTTGCCAGATCAGCCGTGTAGGTAGGGGAACCAATCTGGTCATTCACAATCGATAGAACTCTCTTCTCCCGTGCCTGTTGAAGGATAGAGGTAACAAAATTTTTTCCATATCTTCCAAAGAGCCATTGTGTCCGAACGATCAGGAAATCCTCCACCTGCTCTTGGAGGTACTGTTCTCCCTTTAATTTAGAACGGCCGTAGACATTGAGGGGATTAGGAGGATCGTTCTCTGTATAGGGCTCTCTCTTTCTTCCATCAAACACATAATCGGTGCTGAGATAAACCACCTTGGCCCCACACTTCACCGCTCCCAAGGCCACATGCTTCATCCCTTCGGCATTGATGGCAAAGGCCTTTTCCTTATTGGTCTCGCATCCATCCACATCGGTATAGGCAGCCACATTGATCACAACCTCCGGGCGAAGATTCTCTATTTTTGAGATCGTATCGCTTTCATCCTGAATATCGATATCCCCTAAATCCCACGCCCAGATTTCTCGATCAGGATACTGGTTGACCTGAAAGGAAGATTGGAGGACCTCGACCAACTCCCTTCCCAACATCCCCTTTGCCCCAATGATAAGCAATCGCTTCATTCCTCTCAATTTGGAGCCAAGAGCGTTGCTCTCCTCCCTTATCGATTTTTATACATTCGATCGTAATAGGTCAGATATTCTCTGTTCTTGATCTTTCTCCACCACTCCTGATGAGTCTGATACCATTCGATCGTCAATCGGATTCCTTCTTCAAACGAGACGGTAGGCTTCCAACCGAGCTCTCTCTTGATCTTGGAGAAGTCAATCGCATAACGGCGATCATGCCCTGGACGGTCTGTGACATGTCGAATCAGGGAATAAGGTTTCCCCAACCAATCCAGAATGGTTTGAGCTACCACAAGGTTTGGCCTTTCGCTTTGTCCACCAATATTATAGATTTCACCTTCTTTCCCATGGTGGAGCACCACATCCAAGGCCCGACAGTGGTCTTCTACATAGATCCAGTCCCGAACATGCATTCCATCCCCATAGATGGGGAGTTCCTTATCTTCGATCGCATTAGAGATCATTAATGGAATCAACTTCTCAGGAAATTGATAAGGACCGTAGTTATTGGAACAACGGGTGATCAGTACCGGCAGTCCATAGGTCTTAAAGTAAGACCGGATGAGCATGTCGGCTGCGGTTTTGCTTGCGGAGTATGGGCTATTGGGGGCAGGGGGGGTTTCCTCTGTAAATGCTCCGGTCTCACCCAAAGAACCATAGACCTCATCGGTGGAGATGTGGAGAAAACGGATTTTCTGCTGGGGGAAAAGCTTTCGGATGGCTTCTAAAAGGACAAAGGTTCCAAAGATATTGGTTTTGATAAAGGCGCTGGGATCTTCGATTGACCGATCAACATGAGATTCCGCCGCAAAGTTGACAATGGCATCAATCCCTTTTTCAACGATCTCTCCCATCCGGACAGGGTCCGAAATATCCCCTTGAATAAAATGATAACGGGGGGAGTGAGAGATATCGGAGAGGTTCTCCAGATTTCCAGCATAGGTGAGTTTGTCAATGTTGATGAGAGAGTAGTTCGGATAGGTCTTAAGCATATATCGAATGAAGTTACTTCCGATGAACCCGCAACCACCCGTCACTAATATCTTCATTTTTCTCCACCCTTTCCAGTGGTTGAATCAATCGACAAATCATTAAATCCTAAACTCTAAACCAAAATATTTGAAATTTAACAGACTTGTCATCCTGAACTCGTTTCAGGATCTCACCTTTTGGACAAAACAAGATGGTGAACCAAGTTCAGCATGACACCATTTGTTCTCAAGTGTTAGAGATAAATTCTCAGACTTAAACATGTAAGAATCTAATAAATCTAAATGTTCCAAACGTTAAGTCTTTTTTATTTTTGCTTTAGGATTTAGAATTTAGTGCTTAGAGTTTAAAGTTCTTTTTAACCATCCTTCCTCGACCAATCATAGGGAATATCCTTCCCATGAGGGGGAAGACGGTACTCATCGGGTGAATCATAAACATAAACCTCTGTCGGGATGTTAAGGATGATGGCTTCCTCCTCACTGATACATTTCCATCCATGATAGATCCCATTGGGAACCTGAACCAGCATGGGATGGTGGACCCCAATAAAAAATTCGTTGATCTCCCCTTTGGTCGGAGAATCCTCCCTCGGATCGTAAAGAACCAGTTTGATCATTCCTGAAATGGCCGCAATATGATCCGTTTGAATTTTGTGATAGTGCCAGGCCTTTACCACCTGAGGGTAGGTCGTGGTGATGTAAACCTGGCCGAACTTCAAAAAGAGATCATCATCCGCCCGAAGGATCTCCATTACCCTTCCCCGTTCATCCGGAATCACCCTCAAGGGTTTGAGTCTCACCCCCTGGATCATCTCATCTTCCTCCTATGGGAAACCGCTAAGGGCTTAGCGGTGCTAAAGGTTATTCGCTCCTGTTTGGGCCACCAATTGGTTTGCCCGAAGCAGGGAATCAAAGGTTCCAGCATCGGTCCACCAGCCTTCTAAGATATCATAGGTCATCAGTCCTTTTTCAATGTATTGGTTATTGACATCTGTAATTTCCAATTCTCCTCGTTGAGAGGGTTTAAGCGTTTTGATGATCTCGAAGACATTTGGATCATAGAAGTATATCCCAATCACTGCGTATTTTGATTTAGGCTGTTTGGGTTTCTCTTCAATCCGAACAATCCGATCTCCCTCTAACTCCGGGACACCAAATCGGTGGGGATCAGGGACTTCTTTTAAAAGGATCTTTGCACCCTCCTTCTGCTTTTGAAACGATTCTGCCGCCTTTCGAATATTCTTTTCGATAATGTTATCTCCTAAGACGACACATATCTTTTCCCCTGCTGAAAAGAACTCGGCTAATCCGAGGGCTTGAGCAATTCCTCCCTCTCCCTCCTGGTAGGTGTAATTGATATGTTTGAGCCCAAACTCTTTGCCGTTTCCCAACAGCCTCAAGAAGTCGCCCGCATTGTTCCCCCCTGTCACAATAAGAATATCATCAATGCCTGCATTGATCATGGTCTGAATGGGGTAATAGATCATAGGTTTATCATAGACAGGGAGAAGGTGTTTGTTGGTCACTTTGGTCAATGGGTAAAGTCGTGTTCCCAATCCTCCTGCTAAAATCACCCCTTTCATCTCTTCTTCCTCCTGACGGTTGCCTATAATTTCATTAAATAGGGTTTGTGCCCCACTGAGCCGAGGTTTAATAAATTAAGGTAGATTTGAAATTTCAAATCCCTTTTTTGCGTATGGTCTGGAGATCGGTTCTTATCTTCAAGCGTTACGGCAAGGCTCCAGCATTGTGCCTGATATTCTGCTCCATAGATGGTCTCGATTCTCATTCCCTCTAAGAGATTATAACGGAAGGATCCAAAAAGATATAGGGGAGGGATGGTTTTTACCCGGGCGTTGAGATTGATGGCCTTAACCCTTTCAAGGTTAGGGATTTTGGTGGACCGATATTCAACCTGAACCATATCCTCCCTTCGGTCCTTGACCGTGATCACTCCATTTAATACATCGAACCTTCCATGATAGGGATTGAACTCAGTTTCTCCCTTGGCAGTGAGGTAGGGGCCAAAATTCAACCACATCTCTGCTCGGATATTTGAAAAATGTCTTTCCTTTCCATTGGATTCCCTCTGGATAGGGTCTCCAAAGCTGTAACTCTGAGACACCCTGAGCTTAGCATATTCATAGGGACCCGAAGCCGCCCCTTCCTTTAAGGGTTTCCCCACCAGGCGTTGGGTGACTCCATAGGTAATCTGATTCGTATAGAGCATTCGATCGACTTCATCAAACAGGGGGAGGTCGCTTTGATGAACCCTGGGGCTATAGGAGTATCTAATGGTCGGCTCAATCGTATGCATCCATCTCGAGACCTGATAGACGCTGGAGATCTTGGAGAAGGTATCTCCCTCATAGATTCTATAAAACTCAGCCCCCATCTCTATGACAGCCTCAAGAGTCTCTCTTGATTCCCATCCTTTCAGTCGATTCAGTGGATCATCATAGATTCGATAAAGGGTCTCTCTTAGGCCCACACTCGATTCCAACTTCAACACATTGAAGAGCCTTAGGGGAAAGGAGATCTTTGGAAAAAGATCTCCTCGTTGGGCTTCCACCCCCTTCTCCCGCCAGAAGTTTGTGTAGGAGGAGGAGATTTCATAAAAGAAAGGAGTTCCAAATAGGGATTGGGGATGGGCAAAGAAACTGACCTGGGGAAGTTTCTGAACGGTCTCGTCATTGCTGTCCCTCATCAAATCTCTGTAGACTGTGGTATCTACCAAGAAACTGAACTGATCCCAATTCTTTCCTCCAAAAAGGTTTGATCTCAACTGTCTTCTGCTTCTGGAGTCAATCTTTGCCTCCTCAGGCAGGTCTTCATCAAAATCGCGAACGTAGTGGATATCACTCACATGATTGATATTCCATTTGAGATAGAAGTCGTAGGGAAGTCTCTGCTGGTGCTGGGCAAAGATGGCGTATCGCTCTTTTTTAATGGATCGATCATCTATATAATGGAGATTGACTTGACCATTTGTATCAAGGGTCAAGGCATATCTGTATTCAAGCCCTCCCTTTGCTCCCCTCTCTCCCAACCACTCTATGGTGAGCGTCGCATCCATATTCTTTGCCATCGCCCAGTAAAAGCCATTCTTAATCTCAGGACCATATTCCTTAGAGTATCCGAGCCTGGGGATGAGGAAACCAGACTGTCTCTCTTTCCTCACCGGAAAGATTCCATAAGGAAAATAAAGCACCGGGATATCCTTGATATGAAAGACCGGCCCTTTAGCAATTCCCCATCCCCCCACCATCATCTCTTTTACTTCCAACTCACGGACAGTAAATTTCCAAGGGGGTTTTTTTCCATCGCACGTGGTCAACGAACCCTCTCTCAGCCTGTAATGGTTTTCTCCCAACTTCTCTGCTTCACGGCCTTCGATATGAAAATTCTGTTCCTTTAAAAAGAGCCTGGCGTTATAGATCTTCCCCAAACGAGTTTCAAGATTGATCTCCAGGCGGTCGCATTCCATCACATCCTCTCCCTCTCTTAATACCACATTTCCCCAGGCCTTGACCTCTTTCGTGACCATATTGATTTGGGCGTGGTCGGCTTTCAGGGAGATATCCCCACGGTTCACCTCTACTGCCCCATGGGCTTGGTAGATTTTTTCATTCTGATCGTAGATGAGTTGGTCAGCCTCAACCTCTACAGGACCTTCCTCTTTGGATATCTCTGTAGGGAGTTTTATCTCGCCCATCTTTGCCGAAAGGACTTGGGATGGGTAGAGGATAAGGAGGAGAAGGAAAGAGGTTAAGAGAATCCATGGGTATCTCATCCTCTCCCTCCAGGATTGAAAAAGGCCCTTGCCTCCCCAACGGTATAGAGCGATCCAGTGATACAGAATAGATCTTTTCCACTCACCATGGAGAGGCCTTTTTCGATGGCCTCGTTGAGGTCCTCAATCACCTCTGCTTTCTTACCATTCTCTCCCAATATCTGTTTGAGCAGTTGGGGTGGGGCAGCTCGCTCCATGTGAGGTCGAGAGAGAATGATATAATCTGCTATGGGGACTAAGTGATGAAGGAAAGAGTTAACATCCTTATCCTTCATCATTCCAATGAGTAGAATCAGGTGTTGATATTGAAACTCTTCCTTTAACGTCTCCTTCAAGACCAATGCCCCCGCTGGGTTATGGGCTCCATCGAGAATCACCTTGGGAGATTGGCAAACCACCTCCAGCCTCCCTGGCCATTCCACCTCTCTTAACCCCTCTACCATTGCCTCAATGGAGACAGGATATCCGAGATCCTCCAATACTTCTAAGGCTCCCAATGCCGTGGTGGCATTGATGATCTGATGGAGTCCTCGGAGATTGAGATGGAGGCCCCATAATTTTCGATGGATTCCTTCATAGGTGAAACTTCCATCCTCGGACCGTTCGTGCCGGAAATCCTTCCCAACCTTGAATAGCGGAGATCCCTTTTCCCTGCAGATCTTTGAGAAAAGTCGCAGGGCATGGGGTTGAGTCACTGCGGTAATCAAGGGTCGACCCTTTTTGATGATTCCTGCCTTCTCTCTGGCAATACTCAGAATGCTTCTGCCCAGGTGTTCCTCGTGGTCTTTTGAGATGTTGGTGATAATCGAAAGGAGAGGATCAATGACATTGGTCGAATCAAGCCTTCCTCCCAATCCCACTTCGACGACGCTGAGATCGACCATCTTCTCTTTAAAATAATGAAACGCCATAGCGGTGGTGAAATCAAAGAAGGTAAAGGGTTGAGGGATACCCGCCTCTTCAATCTTCTTTTTCATCCATTCGGTCAATTGCGAAACTTCCTCTTTATCGACCTCCCTTCCATTTACCTTAATTCGTTCGGTAAATCGGATGAGGTGGGGAGAGGTATAAAGCCCCACTCGATATCCTTCTTTCTGGAGGATGGAGGCGATCATTGCTGCGGTCGACCCTTTCCCGTTTGTCCCACCAATGTGGATGGCCTGAATCTCCTTATGGGGATTTCCGATGGCCTCCAAAATGTTGGAGACCTGAGTGAGGCCAAAGATCATCCCGAACCGTTCAAGGCCATAGAGATAGTCAAGCGATTGTTGATAAGTCTCTTCTCTCATTTTAGGTTAGACCCTTTGACCTTCTGGCCTTAGCAGTTCTAAGAGGGAGGCCAAGGTATGGCGAAGGTCTTTTCTCTCTACAATCAGATCGATCATCCCGTGTTCAAGAAGGTATTCTGCTCGTTGAAATCCCTCGGGCAGTTCTGCTCGGATGGTCTCCTTGATCACCCTTGGTCCTGCAAAACCGATCATCGCTTTGGGTTCGGCAATGATGATATCTCCTAACATTCCAATGCTGGCTGAGACCCCGCCTGTGGTGGGATCAGTCAAAACAGAGATGTATGGGATTCTGGCTTCATGGAGTTTGGCCAGGGCAGCACTGGTCTTTGCCATTTGCATTAGCGAGAGAATTCCTTCTTGCATCCTTGCCCCTCCAGAGGCACAGAAAATGACTACTCCGATCCTTTTCTCAATGGCTCGTTCAATGAGACGGGTAATCTTCTCTCCTACCACTGACCCTAAACTCCCACCCATAAAATTGAATTCAAAAACCCCTACCATCACGGGTTGCCCTTCTACCCTTCCTTCACCACAGAGAATAGCGTCCTTTTGACCAGTGGCTTCCTGAGATTCTTTAATCCGGTGGGTATACCTTTTTATATCTTTGAACTCCAGGGGATCTGCGGAAACAAGGCCTGCGTCATATTCGATGAAGGTGTTAGGGTCCAGGACGCATTCGATTCTCTTTTTGGCAGGAATTTGAAAATGGTAATTACATTTGGGACAGACCTGAAAATTTCTTTCGATGACCTTTCGATAGATAATCTCATTGCAGGAATTGCACTTCACCCAAAGTTCGTCGGTGAGTTTGAGACTCTCTCTCTTCTCCTTTCCTTCCTTCTCTTCTTCTCTCTTAAACCAAGTCATCCCCTTATTCCTTTGATGAATTAGACAAGAAAAATTAACAAAATATGGAAGAGATGTCAATTCAAACGGGCTCTTTCGAAAAACTGAGATTCCGACTTTGACATCATTTCTTTTTCTTGTTAGATTCTTACATGTTTAAGTCTGAGAATTTATCTCTAACACTTGAGAACAAATGGTGTCATGCTGAACTTGGTTCAGCATCTTGTTTTGTCCAAAAGGTGAGATCCTGAAACGAGTTCAGGATGACAAGTCTGTTAAAT
>CAZFDM010000125.1:0-12693 GCA_964517975.1 uncultured Syntrophaceae bacterium | reverse complement strand
CATACTCAACCCTCTTCTTCGCCCTCAAATTCCCCCTGAGAAAATGACACTCCCCCTCCAGACAACCCGCCAGATAGACCCCATCCACCCCAGACTCAAAAGCCTTAAGGATCAACAACACATCCACCCTCCCCGTACAAGGAACCCTCACCACCTTCACATTCGGAGGATAATTGAGCCTCATCGAACCCGCCAGGTCCGCCGCACTATAGGCTCAATGCTCACAACAAAAGGCCAAAATCTGAGGCTCAAAGCCGTGCCCGTGTCCCGTGTCCGTTCTTATCTCCCGTCCCTCGTCTGTCATCCCTCGCCCCTCGTATCTCCTGAACCGCCTCCATCCTAAACTCCTCTATGCCCGTTGCTCAATGCGATCTGCACCTATCTCCATCACCAGAGCCTGAACCTTCTCCTCCAACTGATGGCTCCTAAAATGCATCAACTCAATCGCCCTCGCAGGACACTCCGCTACACAACTCCCACACCCCTTACACTTGGCAATATCAATCTCCGCCTCCCCCCTCTGATTGATCACAGGCACACTGTAAGGACATACCCTCACACACGTCAAACAAGCCGCACACCTCTCCCCCTCCACCACCGCCACTACCCCACCCACCTGAAGCACTTCTTGAGAAAGAATGGTCGCTGCCCGTGCAGAGGCTGCTTCAGCCTGCGAAATGGTCTCATTGATCGTTTTTGGGTAATGGGCTATCCCACAGAGGTAGAGTCCATCGCTTGCAAAATCAACCGGTCTCAACTTGACATGGGCTTCTAAGAAGAAGCCATCCAGGGTGAGCGGAAACTTAAAGAGATTGGCCAACTCTTTACTCCCCTCATTGGGGACCACGGCCTCTGAGAGGACGAGCAGATCTGGAAAAAGGGTGAGAGGAAAGTGAAGCATAGGGTCTTCTATCTGAACCGATAAGTGGCCGTTGGAAAGGGAGACCAAAGGTTTCTTTGCGTCATCGAATCGTACAAAGAGAATCCCTTTTTGTCTTGCCTTTGTGTAGAAGGCCTCTTTGAACCCATAGGTTCTCATATCTTTATAAAGGATGATGATTGAAACTCCGGGATAAAGTTCCTTCATTTTTATTGCATTTTTAATGGCGACACTACAACAGATTCGACTACAATAGAAAGACCTGGAGGGATCTTCATTCCAAGGGCCCACACATTGAATCATGACCATCGATTTTACTTTAGAGAGGGAGGGATCGGATGTGGAGATCAATTTCTCAAGATCACCCTGGGTGATCACTCTCGGATCCTCACCCAAATGATAGGCCTTACCACGATACTCTTTCCCGCCTGTGGCGATGATCGTTGCCCCATGTTCAATCGCTCTCTGTGTTGAACCATTGGTAACCGTTGTTTTGAAATTTCCAGGGGAACCTTCATGTTCTACTACTTGGAAACCCTTTAGAACCTCAATTCTCGGATGAGATTCAGTTCTTCTAATTAAATCACTTAAAAAGGTTTGAGGATCACCCCCATCTCCGCTATAATAAATTTGTTTAACCCTTCCACCTAATTCTTTTTCTCTTTCAACTAGGTATACAGAATACCCTTGCTCGGCTAAACTGAGGGAGGCAGTCATCCCTGCCACTCCACCTCCTATTACCAGGCAGTCGTGGGAGAGAGTTCTTGGGACTTCATGGAGGGCTTCTAAATTTCTTGAGCAGGCGATAGCCATTCGAACAAGGTCCTTTGCCTTTTCGGTTGCCTCCTCCTTCTGACCCATATGAACCCAGGAACATTGATCTCGAATGTTGGCCATCTCAAAGAGGTAGGGATTAAGACCAACCTCTCGAATGGTATCCCGGAACAGGGGCTCATGAGTCCGTGGTGTACAGGAGGCTACCACGACTCGATTTAAATTCAACTCCTGGACCCTCTCTTGAATCAATTTCAGGGAGTCTGCCGAGCATGTGTAGATGGTATTCTCAGAATGGATCACTCCTGGAAGGGATTTTGCATATTCCACCACTGCCTTCACATCGACTGTTCCTGCGATGTTCGTGCCACAACTACAGATGAAAACACCGATACGTGGCTCCTCTTGAGGAGTCACCTCTTTCTCAGGAGGATATTCTTTCTTCCGTACGAGTGTCCCACGGGCCTCCCCAATGATGGATAAGGCTTTGGCAGCTGCTCCACTGGCTTGGATCACACTGTCTGGAATATCCTTTGGTTCTGTGAAACAGCCCGAGGCAAAGACTCCTGGTCGGCTTGTCTCCAGTGGATGAAAATCTCTGGTTAAACAGAATTGATATTCATTCAATTCAATCCCCGAAGCCTTGGCCAACTCCTCGATAGCAGGCAGGGCAGACATTCCAATGCTTAAAACGACCAAGTCCACTTCTTCCTCTTTAATGGCAGGGCCTCCCTCTAAGTCTTCATATCTGATGAGGATATTTTTACTAAGTGGGTCTTCTTCGAGGCCAGAGATACGGCAGGGAATATATTGGATCCCCTTTTCCTTTCCCCTCTCGAAATAGGCATCAAATCCCTTCCCAAAAGCCCTCATATCCATCTGGAAGATTTTGATCTCAACCCCTGGAATATGCTCCATGGCGAGCATGGCCTCTTTTGTAGCATACATACAACAGACTGAACTGCAATAATCATGCTCCTTCTCCCTTGAACCAACACATTGAAGAAATGCTATCTTCTTGGGTTCCCGATGATCTGGAGAGCGCCGTGTGATATGCCCCCCCCACGGACCTGAAGCACTTAGCATTCTTTCAAATTCCATGCTGGTCACCACATTGGAATAACGACCATAGCCCAATTCAGGGGAAAGTTCAGGTTGATATAACGCATACCCAGGAGCGAGGATCACTGAACCGACCTCCAACTCTTCCATCTCCTCTGCCTGCTGGTGATCGATGGCCTCTCTTTTACAGACCCGAACACAAAGATGGCATTCAGAACAGATTCCACAGCCAAGACAGCGGGATGCTTCCTGTCTTGCCTGCTCCTCCGTAAGAACCAACTCGACCTCTCTAAAGTCCTTAATCCTTTCTTTCTCCGGGAGTTCAGGGATAGTCGTCCGAGGAGCTAAATTTACTTTGCCCTCCTCTATCATCTGATCGATTTCTTCACGTGATATATCCACGACAGGAAGGGGAATCTGTTCCCTTGGAGTGAGCAGAGGAAGACCTCTCAAATAACGGTCAATCGAAAGGGCACCCCTTCTTCCATCCGCTATGGCTTGAATTAATATCCATGGCCCCCTTGCCACATCCCCCCCTGCAAACACCCCTGGGCGATTGGTCGCAAGGGTCAATGGGTCTACTGCAAAGGTTCCCTTCGGCGTGACTTCAAGACCATGGGTTTCATCGAGGAAGGAGATTTCTGGGGCTTGGGCCACTGCAGCGATCATCGTATCTGCAGGAATTACAAATTCTGAACCCTTGATGGGAATGGGTCTTCTTCGACCCGAAGAGTCCGGTTCCCCCAACTGCATCTTCACACATTTGATCCCTTTAACACGCCCTCCTTCTACCATAACCTCTACAGGGGCGGTGAGGAGTTGAATCTTAATCCCCTCTTTTTCAGCCGCCTCGATCTCCCATGAATTGGCGGGCATCTCCTCTCGAGAACGCCGGTAGAGAATGTTTACTTCCTTAGCGCCCAATCGCAATGCAGTCCTGGCAGCATCAATGGCAACATTTCCACCACCAATGACGATCGTCCTTTCCCCAACTTTAGGTGCGACAGGGATTCCAAAGGCAATGATAAAGCGGTCTTCAAATCCCTCTGTGATGCCATGCCTTTCAGCCAAACTGACCCCTTGGAGGAATGGGACTCCATGATGGACCCCTAAGGCATCCTCTCCTGGAATGCCCAATTTCTGTGGCTCATGTGCCCCGATGGCTAAGAAGATAGCCGAATATCCTGCTTCAAAGAGGCTGTTGATATTTCGAATGGGGGTATTTAACTTCAATTCAACATTTGGATGGTTAATAATCTCATCAATTTCCCTCTGAAGGACATCCCTTGGAAGACGGTAGGATGGAATCCCAACCCTCATCATTCCACCTGCTACTGGAAGGGCTTCAAATAGTGTGACCCGATAGCCCATTCGTGAGAGTTGGTGAGCACAACTCAGTCCTGCAGGGCCTGCTCCAACGATGGCCACTCTTGCCTTGGGCCTCTCGACCTCTTTTTCATCACGAACCACGGACTCCAGACTCCGAACTTCTTTCAATTCCTCACGATGTTCATAAACCCAATCCGCGACAAAACGCTTTAGACTGCAGATCGCAACAGGGCTATCGAGTTTTCCACGATTGCATTTCTCTTCACAAGGGTGGTTACAAACACGGCCTACTGAGGCAGGGAAGGGATTGTATTCTTTGACCACCTCAAGGGCCTCTTTATAGCGACCTTCTAAGATCAATGCGATATAGCCCTGAGCACTTGTCTCAGCAGGACAGGTGGCCTTACAAGGGCTGGTCCCTCTTTTGGTCACGAGAAAGGTATTGGGGACTGCTTGTGGATAAGGACGGTAAATCGCTTTTCGCTGATCCAGGCCTTCGTTAAATTCATTGGGTAAAGAGATGGGACAGACTTCTGTACAGTCATTGCAACTGGTGCATTTATGGACATCCACATAACGAGGACGCCTTCGAATTTTTGCCTTGAAATGTCCTGGCTCTCCTTCCAGATAGACTAAATCGGAGTTGGTGAGAATCTCTATATTAAGATGCCGCCCCGCTTCTACCAGTTTGGGGGAGACGATACACATGGCACAATCATTGGTGGGAAAGGTTTTATCCAATTGAGCCATTTTCCCACCTATCGCCGGGGACCGCTCTACCAAATAAACTTTGATTCCTGAGTTGGCAAGATCCAGAGCGGCCTGAACCCCGGCGATTCCTCCCCCCACGACTAATGCAGAACCAACCTTATCAACCATGTTATTCCCCTGTTCAAAGCACCAAACTCAAAAATGGATAAGATTTTAATTTTTGAACTTGTTTATGATTTAGAGTTTAGTGTTTAGAGTTTAAAGTTTTATTGCATCCAGATATTTCGATATCCTATCTTCTGCGCCAATGGGGATGAAATGAACTCCTTGACACACTTCTTTTAGTCCTTTTACCAGATCACTAATGATTTCGATACTGGCCCGCTCCTTGTCAGTCGCTTTGGCCAGTTTTTCAATGATATGATTGGGCACGAGTCCTGCTTTGACATGTTTGTTGAGAAAGAGCCCCATCTCCGCCGATCTCACCAAGATCACCTCAGCGATCACAGGGACTTGAATAGGTCCTACTCTTCTCATAAATTGGTGGAAGGAATCGAGATCAAAGACAGGGGTTGTAAGAAAGTATTCTGTTCCCAAGCTTGCCAATTCTTCCATCTCCTTTAACTCCAGATCAGGGACCTTTTTCCCCCAACTGGAGTCAATTCCTGAACCTACACAGAACTTTGGTTTGATGGGGATCTCCTTGCCAGAAATATCATGACCTTCTCTAAGGCTTTCCAGGACGGAGAAGAGTTTTCCTGAATCCACATGGAAGAACATGATTTCCTGGAGACTATCTCCAGTGATTCGATAATCTTCAGTAAAAGTAAGGATATTTTCTATCCCTGACTCTGAGGCTCGAAGCAGATGTTCTTGAATATCGATTCGGCTTTTCTCTCGACAGGTGGTCTGAAGGATGGGTTCAAATTTCTGATCCTTTAAGGCTCGACAAGTTCCCATGGTATCTGTGACCAATCCTTCAATCTTCAATTCTGGCACAGTCAGTGCATCCACCCTCCCCTTAATTCGTTCCACATTCCGAATAAGATCCTGAATGCCTGTTCCAATGGGTGGCTGAATTTCTGAGGTAACAACAAATTTCTTCTTCTTTAGGCTCTCTTCTAACTTCATGGTGCTCTCCTCTAATTATAAAATGTTAAAGGTTTCTTTTCGCATTATTTCTTTAGGCCTAACAGTTTGGCCACCTCGTATTTTAATTGTTCAAGGGGAAGGGGTTTTGAAAAACAGGCATCTGCTCCATACTCTTTCATCTGCTTGAAGGCTTCATCGTCAAGATAGGCTGAGAGGACGATGATCTTCGTATCCTTGGTTTCAGGATTGGATTTGATCTTCTGACAGACCTCGTACCCATTGATATCAGGCATCATAATATCAAGGATGAGCAGATCGGGCTTGAAATGACTCACTTGAAGGCCTGCTTCAAAACCATCTGATGCAGAAATCATCTCATATCCATATTCATCTTCTTCAAGGGCCTGAACAATTGTCTCCACAATAATCTTGTCATCATCGACTACGAGAATCTTTTTCCTCTCTTCGACTTTCGCCTCCTCTGGCAGTGGCATTCCCCTTTCTTTCAGGAACTGATCCAAATCTTCTTTTTTTATTCTTCGATGCCCCCCCACTGTTTTGTAGGCTTTGAGATGACCTGCTTCAATCCAGTTAATGATTGTTTTTGGAGAAACCTTACAATATTTACTTGCTTGGGACACGGTTAAAATTTCCATTTTTTACTCCTTTTTCAGAATTTACTATTTTTCTAATTAATACAAATTTTATAGTTTGTCAAGAAAAATTTTAATGGTAGGCCTATTTCGTTTTAACTTATTGAAAACACTTATGTTTTATAGGAACTAAAAAGTCAGAAGAATAGAGGTGAGATATTAATGGTCTCTATTCCAATCCGTATTCTTTTGAGGTAATCTCCCTCATTTTGAATTTTTGAATCTTACCCAGGGGAGTCATAGGAAAATCTTTTACAAATTTTATATATTTAGGCAGGTGAGATTCTGGAAGTTTCTCTTTTAAATATTTTAAAATTTCCTCTTCGGTATAAGAAGCCCCTTCCTCTAACTTAACCCATATCGCAATCTCTTCTCCTAATACTTTGTCTGGAACCCCAAACGCCTGAGCGTTTGAGACTCTTGGAAACGTAAACAAGACTTCTTCAATCTCTGCAGGAAAGATTGTCTCTCTTCCTTTCTGAATTACCTCTTTCAACCTGCCGGTCATTCTTACATATCCATTTTCATCCATCGTGGCCAGGTCCCCGGAATGAAGCCATCCCTCTCTGTCAAGAACCTTTTCAGTGGCTGCAGTCATTTTGTAATAACCTTTCATATTCAAGCCACGGGCACAGAGCTCTCCAACTGCCCCCAACGGAACCTCTTCTCCAGTCTTTGGATCAATCATCTTCACCTCAACATTCGGAAGAGGCCTTCCCACAGTTGAGACACGTAACTCCAAGGGGTCATCTGGCCTTGTTTCCGTAATCCAAGAAGAAGATTCGGTCAGTCCATAGCCAATGACAATCTCTCTTACACCCATCTCCTCTACAACCTTCTTCATTACCTCCATCGGACACTGTGCCCCTCCCATAATTCCTGTCCGAAGGGATTTAAGATCAGCGGTAGGATATTGAGGATCTTCCATCAAGGCGATGAAAGCACTCGGAGAGCCATAAATGGCTGTGCATCGCTCTTTTTCAATAGCCTCAAGGATTTTTTTCGGATCGAAGGTTTCAGATGGGATCACGAGTGTTGCCCCCTTGATCACAGAGGCTAATGTGATACAGATACAACCAAACATATGGGAGAGGGGAACAGAGAGACAGAGTCTATCTTTCTCTGTTAACCTTTGATTTTCAGCACTTGCCAGGGTAGTGTTTATCAACCCCAAATGGGTTGACATCACCCCTTTTGGAACCCCTGTGGTCCCTGAAGTATAGAGGAGGGTGACGACATCTTCATAGTGATTAGAGCGCTGTCGCTCAATGAAGAGGTGGTTAGAGATACCTTTGCCACTCTCAAGGACTTCTGTCCAATTCCATATCCCTTTCATCTTCTTGTTGGAAATCAAAACAAGATGTTTAAGTTCTGGGAGGAGAGTACAGTTAAATTGACCTAAATTCGATTGGCTCACTTCGGGACAGAGTTGGTGGATCATTTCAATATATTCTGATCCTTTTAGTCCTTCTGTCAAAACCATACACTTTGAATCTGATTGTTTGAGGAGATATTCAAGCTGCTTCAGTTGAGTATGAATATCTACACTGACCAAGACCGCTCCAATCTTTGTTAGAGCGAATTGGGTGACGATCCATTCCCATCGATTAGGGCTCCAAAGGGCAACGTGGTCCCCTTTTTCTAAACCCATCTTCAGAAATCCTTTGGCCAAGGAATTAACCAGATTTTGAAACTCATGGTAGGTAAATTTCACTCCCTTAGAAATATCAACCAAGGCAAGATTTGTTGGAAATTTAGAAGAAATATTATCTAAAAGGTCACCTATTGTCATTTTGAGTAGACCCATTTTTTAATCCCTCCCAGGTGTTAAAATTAATCGGGGTTTCAACGGACAGTAGAAATCTAAGATAAACCTAAAATCCCCCTCTCCCCAACGGATAGAGGGAGGATTTCTAAATCTATTTTTGTGAAACCCTGTGATATTTTTATTAAACTATAAAATTTAAGGAATTTTTTCAAGTTCTTAATTATTTTAAGGATTACCCTACTTGTTTTATCAATATAAAATATGATAATAATCATCCATCCTCAAAATTGGCTTTAAGGTTTCCAAGGCTCCCTTTTTTGGGGGGTCGTTCGAAAGGAGAAAAATGGAATTCAGAGTAGAGAAAGGCAAGTCGGAAGAGTATCCCTGTGAGCTTCTTCTTCTCTTTTCTTTCGAGTCTCCCGAGGGTTTAGAAGGTCCCCTTCTAAGGGTAGATCGGCAATGGAAGGGATTCATATCTAATTTAATAAAACAAGGAGACTTCAAGGGGGAACTCTATCAGTGCTGGTTTCTATATACCCATGGCGCGATACCTGCCAAAAGGGTTCTCCTTACCGGTTTGGGGAAAAGGGATGAGTTTGATTCGGATCGGTTGAGAGGAGCTGCATCAAAGGCCGGACAGTTCATCCGAGATTTAGGATTGAAACAATTCGTTTTTCAATCAATAAAGCTGGATGGCTTCACAGAGAAGGAATTAACGGAAGCATTTGTGACCGGTCTCATACTTGGAACCTACCAATACAAAGAGTTTAAAACCACTGAAAGAGAAAAAAGCAAAGAGATTGGAGAGGTCATCCTTCTCGGAGAAACAGAGAAAGAATTGGAGTTTATCCGAGAAGGGTTAAAAGTAGGTCAGGTGGTTTCAGAAGCAGTTTGTCTGGCAAGAGACTGGGTCAATGCACCCAGCAATAAGGTAACCCCTACTTTTTTGGCTCAAAAGGCTTGGGAGATTGGAAAAGAGCATGGAATAGAGATTCAGATTTTCGAAGTCGATCAGGCAGAGGCACTGGGGATGGGAGCATTTGTTGCAGTCGCCAAGGGAAGCAGAGAGCCCGGCAAGTTTGTCATCTTGGAATACAATAAAGGGAAGAATCTGGACAGAATCGTTCTGGTGGGGAAAGGCATCACCTTTGACAGTGGTGGGATTTCGATCAAACCCTCTGAGAAGATGGAACGGATGAAAGATGATATGTCAGGGGCGGCTGCAGTTTTGGCAACAATGAAGGCGGCCTCTGAGCTCCAGATTCCCCTCCATCTCATTGGCATCCTTCCCCTGACAGAAAACCTTCCCAGTGGAAAAGCCTATAAACCAGGAGATATCTTAAAGACCCTTTCTGGACAAACCGTAGAGGTAATCAGCACCGATGCAGAAGGGAGACTCATCCTTTCCGATGCTTTGACCTATGGATTGAAATATGAGCCGAGAGCAATCATTGATCTGGCTACCCTAACCGGGGCATGTGTCATTGCCTTGGGAGATTACGTAATAGGTCTTTTTGGGAATGACGAATCCCTTTTAAGACGAATCCAGGAGGCCTCAGCCACCACAGGGGAGAAGGTCTGGCAACTACCCCTCTGGGATGAATATTTTGAATACCTGAAAAGCGATGTAGCCGACTTTAAAAATGTGGGAACACGGGCTGCAGGAGCCATTATTGGGGCTATCTTCTTGAGTAAATTTGTTGGAAAAACACCATGGGTCCACCTCGATATCGCTGGACCTGCGTCCATTGAAAAAGAGAGGCCTTATATTCCAAAAGGAGGAACAGGGGTTGGGGTGAGATTGCTTCTCCAAGTGCTCAGAGACTGGAGCAAGCGAAACTCCAATAACCAAATTTCAAACATCAAATAGATTCCAATACCCAATAATCAAACAAAGTTTTTGGAATTGAATATTGGTTATTGGTGATTGATTGAAAGAAATCGAGTATGAAAAAACCTGAAAATCAATATCCGTTTCTTCAGGCATGTCGAAGAGAGAAGGCAGACTATACGCCTATCTGGCTGATGCGCCAGGCAGGAAGATATTTGAAGGAATATCGGGCCCTTCGAAAGAAATACCCCTTTTTAGAAATGTGTAAAAACCCTGAACTCGCTGCAGAGGTTACCCTCCTTCCAATCAAAAAGTTTAATCTGGATGCTGCTATCATCTTTTCAGATATTCTTCTTCCTTTAGAACCCATGGGAGTCGATTTAGAATTTAAAAAGGGAGAAGGCCCTGTTATTCGCCCTGTCCGTGAGGAAAAAGAGATTGCTCGCCTTCGGATCTTTAATCCTGAGAAATCCTTGTCCTTCTTGCTAAAAGCCATCCGGATAGTCCGCAGAGAAATAGAGGGTAAGATTCCCTTGATCGGTTTTTCAGGGGCACCCTTTACCCTCGTCAGTTATCTAATTGAAGGAGGCCATTCAAACCATTATGTCCTGACAAAATCCCTGATGTATCAAAATCGGCCTCTGTGGTCTACCCTGATGGAAAAACTTTCAGAAGTTTTGATCCGCTGCCTCAACGCACAGGTTCAGGCAGGGGTTCAGGCTCTTCAACTCTTTGATTCCTGGGTGGGATGTTTGAGCCCAGGTGATTATGAAAATTATGTCCTTCCTTATTCAAGAAAAGTGATTGCAGGGATGAATAAGAAAGTTCCCCTCATTCATTTTGCAACTTCCTCTTCTGCTTTACTGGAGAAGATGAAGATGGCAGGAGGGGATGTGATCGGAGTGGATTGGAGGATCGAGATTGGAGAGGCCTGGGCACAGGTTGGCTACGACATAGGGATTCAGGGAAACCTCGATCCTGTTGTCTTGCTTGGGCCCGTAGATTTGATTAAGAAAGAGGTAAAGAGAATTCTTGGTTCCATTAAAGGTCGGCCAGGTCATATCTTCAACCTCGGCCATGGGATCCTTCCCAATACTCCTGTGGAAAATGTGGCCGCCCTGGTAGATATGGTTCATGAGTATAGCTCAAAGGTCATATAGAAGACAGGTTATGGGTTAAGATTTTTAACCCCCGTTTGGGTGGAAAGAGATGATAAACGATGGACAATCAGCAGACGGAAAAAGTGGCACTTTGTTCATCGTTTATCGTTTAACGCTTAGCATTGCGAAGCAAGAATGATGAAAGCCCTTCTCCTTTTAGCCTTTGGGGGTCCACGCTCTCTGGATGAGGTCGAATCCTTTCTGACCTGCCTCTTCAAAGGGAAAAAGCCATCATCAGATCAACTGGAAAGGGTTAAGGAGCGGTATCGTCTAATCGGAGGCTATTCACCCCTTCCTGATATCACAGAGAGACAAGGCATGGGCCTGGAGGAGAGACTGAATGCAAGGGGTCATTCGTTTAAATCCTATGTGGGGATGCGATACGGTCAACCCTTTATCCAAGAAGCCTTAAGGAGAATCCTTCAGGATGGAATTCATGAAGTGACGGCAATCCCAATGACTCCTTTTCGTTCAGAATTAACAACGGGTGCCTATAAAGAGGAGTTAAATCGGTCAAACGAGGCCTTAGGAAATCGGTTAAAAATTCATTTGATTGAAGGATGGCATTGTCATTCCCTCTTTTTAGGGGCTGTGGCAGAGAGGATTGAAGAGGGTTTAAAGCAATTTTCACAGGAAGAAAAAAAGAAAATCCATCTCATCTTTACAGCCCATAGTCTTCCAGAATCAATCATTGAGAATGATTCCTATGTCAAAGATATGAAGGAGAGTGTCGAGGGCGTTTTAAAAATGATTGAACCTCTTCCCTGGCATATAGCCTTCCAGAGCCAGGGTGGCGGGCCTGAGAGATGGTTTGGCCCCGATATTGATTCTGTATTGTTTGAACTTAAAAAAATTCATGTAAAGGCAATCCTCATAGTTCCCATTGGGTTTGTTTCAGACCATATCGAAGTGCTCTATGATATTGATATTCTTTGTCGAGAAAAGGCCGAATCCTTAGGAATGACTTTAAGAAGAACCCCTTCACTCAACGACTCAGAGAGGTTTATAGAGGCTTTAGCAAGCATTGTGGAAGAACATGTTCTCAGTGAGTAAGAAGTTCGAAAGTGGGAGTTTGGAGATTTTAAAAGTCCTCTTCTGAATTTCAAACGGTTTTGAGAAACGGCATGAAACAAATCATCATCATTGGTGGAGGTGTTGCAGGACTGGGTGCTGCTTATAAAGTTAAAAGAGCTGCATCCGAAGGTTACGGAGTCGAATTTCTATTGATTGAAAAGGACCCTCGGCTCGGTGGAAAGATCCTCACAGAGATTATCCCCGATCCAGAGGGAGACGGGCAATTCATTGTGGATGGTGGCCCGGATTGCTTTTTGACAGAAAAACCAGCCTGTCATCGTATTGCTAAACTCATTGGAATTTTCGATGATGAATTGCCCACGGATGATTCGAGGAGAAAGACCTTAATTCTCTCTCGG
>CAZFDM010000124.1:0-1872 GCA_964517975.1 uncultured Syntrophaceae bacterium | reverse complement strand
TTTTCTCCACTCTATCTCCTCTCCTTTTCCTATCCCCCCTATAGTCCCCCCTTTCCTTTCCCTCTCCTCTTTAGTTTGATTCTGCAAAATCGGGAGAGAATTTCCAACATTAATGGGGGACCCACCATCAAAATCACTTCCCGTAATCACCGGTTGACTGATTCCGCTAAAAGGTGTAGATTCCATTACGTAATCCTTAAGGAACTGGCAGCCTACCGAGATTTAGCAAGCAATCGGTAATTATTTTATCAAGTCCAACCGCATTAAGCTATTATGACCAACTGGCTCTATAAGGAGGCACAACATGTTAAAAAAATTCTTTTTCTCAGGAATTTTGGTAATTCTGACCATTGTAAGCGTTAGCTCTCAGGAATTCGAGGCGCCAGAGAAATTGAATTCTGAGACCTCTATAAAAAATATGCAAGAACCCAGAGGTGGTATGGATAAGGATATATTAACAAGATTGAGTGAACTGGCGACAGCCCTTGCTTTTATAGTGGCTGCTATCGCTTTGGCTCTTAATTATGGAGTTTACAGAAAAAGAGTGGCCTTCGACTCTTTGATTAAGCTTTGCGAGATCTTTCATATTGAATTGGAGAACCACAGAGATAAAGTAGTGGATGTTAAGATTAGTGATGATGGCTTATTGGATGAACATTTAGGAAAATTACGAGCTAACGAGGTTAATGAAATATCACTGCATAGGTCAATTATAAAAATTTTGAATTTCTACAGTTTGATCGGAATGATGACTGAAGACAGATATCTTTCTGAAAAAATAGCATTACGGTATTTTGGAAGTGCGATTTGCTACAAAGTGGAAGATTGGAAGGCTTTGATACGGCATCTGGGGGCAGATAAAAATTATAAAGAAATGGTTGAACACATTGATTATATTTACCAACTGGCAAACCCGAGAAAATTGGAAATCTTATATAGGCCCTCAGCGTGAGAATTCAAAAAACCTTGGGAAAACAGAACAAGCTGGTTTATTTGAAACCGATTCTCTCCATCTTATTAAAAAGTAGCCGGTCCTTTTTACGAGAGCGACAAACAGAATACAAATCGAGAGTAAAATCTGAAATACCCCAAAGGCATCATCAACCTCCACTTCGATAACTCTAATGAAACTTTCCATCGTAAATAGTCCTATTTTTATCCTTTTACGATGAGGATTTGTAGGTTTAAACCTCAAAGCTGAATTAGGTACTTTCCCATCCAAGAATTTAATTGAATATTTTTCTAACTTAGATAAAAAATTTTTTAAGAAGTAACGAATATTGACAAAAAATTTTTGCAGGAGTCCCATTAGGAACACCTAAAATATTTTAAGACCCTGTGTATTCGCAAAGGGGAGACTCAACTGACCCTCCCATACTCCTTGGATTGTAGTGGGATGACGACTCATGGGGGTAGGTAGGGGGTGAATGATTGATTCCTATCTTGGATTCTCCTTTTGGTATGTGCACTTTTTGTGCACCAGATGAAGGAAAGCGATAGAAAATGTTATGTAAAGAGGTTACCCTCTCAGAAGGTTTTTTCAAATGAAATCAAATAAAAGAGAATGTGGTTGAAAACAAAGGAAACCTATGATAATAATTTGTAATCAGCGGGTTGGCGGTTCAAATCCGTCCGTGGGCTCCATTTGCTCCTTTTTCTCTTGTCTTTTGTCTTTTCTTTTCCTCTAAGGGGTCAGGGTAAAACTCATCACAGAGGTATTCTTATAACGCCTCACCACATCCCATGACTCCACATACCAGTAAATCACTGACCCGGGCACGCTTCCCACTAACTTATGAATCGAGGTCCACTGTCCCGAAGTCAACTGCTTTGTAAAAACCCCACCGTTATCATTCGGATTGGAGATGTTAA
>CAZFDM010000123.1:0-3176 GCA_964517975.1 uncultured Syntrophaceae bacterium | reverse complement strand
GCCATTACTCTTAGGAAAGGAGCATTCTTTCAGGCCATACTCCCATGGAGTCTCGAGGTGGATAACCTTCTTTCCCTCATCCATGGGATTGACTTTGTTCCAAAAATGAAGGAGGCTTTCCCCATTCTGAAAAAGATCCACTTTATTCCTGGAACCTTTGGTTCCCATGTGGTGATGAACATCGATGGAGTCGATAAGGAAGAAACCCAGAAGGTTTTAACCCATGCGCTCTCCTTTACCAATATTAAAAAAGCAATCCTTGTCGATTCAGATATCGATCCTGAAGATGACCAAGAGGTCGAGTGGGCAATGGCCACTCGTTTTCAAGGGGACAGAGACTTAATTCTCATTCCCAAGCTCAGAGGCCAACCTATCGATCCTTCCTCTGGAGAAGGATTTTTAACCACAAAGATTGGGATCGATGCCACGAGACCCAAAAAAGATGGATTTGAAAAGGTGGACGTTCCTGACAAAGTGAAACGCAGGGTATCGCTCCTTCTTAAGACCCTCATTCCTATCTCTTATGGCAGGTCCAAGACGTATCGGTGATTGAAAATCTACCGAGGAGATAATGATAAAATGAAAAGACTCATTGTTGGAATATCTGGAGCAACAGGGGCAATCTATGGGATCAGGCTACTTGAAGTTCTTTCTAAGTCGGATATCGAAACCCATCTGGTTATCACAGAGGCTGCTGAAAGAACGATCCTCATGGAGACCGATTGGAAGGTTGAGAAAGTCAAATCCCTTGCAAATGTCTCCTATGATATAAAGAATTTAGGAGCGGATATCTCCAGTGGGTCATTCCTCTCAGAAGGGATGGTGATTATTCCCTGTTCCATTAGAAGCCTTTCCGGAGTTGCAAACTCTTACAATGAGAATCTTTTGATCCGGACTGCTGATGTCACACTTAAGGAGAGGAGGAAACTTGTTTTGCTCGTTCGTGAAACTCCACTCCATCAGGGCCACCTTGAATTGATGATTCGGGCGAGTCGGATGGGGGCCATCCTGCTTCCTCCTGTCCCTGCTTTCTATTTTCACCCAAAGACCATTGACGATCTCATCAACCATACCATTGGAAAGGTCCTTGACCTCTTTGGGATCAACCACCATCTCTTTAACCGCTGGGGAAGCAATCGGGTGAAGAAAACCCTAAGAAAGAAAGGGCTCAAGGATTAAAATTCGCGGAAGAATCGTTGAAGGTCTTAGAGAGGCGGCTCACTTCACTCAGATATCCTGGGTGAGAAAGCAGTTTATTGAAAAACTCTCCATGGATCCCTATCCTGGAACTTTGAATTTAGAGATCATTGATAAACACTCTCTAAAAACCTTTAAGGAACTTAAAACCAAGAAGGGGATTGAAATCACACCTGATGAACCTTCCTTCTGTAGTGCCCAATGTTACCCCGTGCTCATAAATGGCCAAATAGATGGGGCGATCATTTTCCCCTTGGTCAATGATTATCCTGAGAATAAAATGGAATTAATTGCCTCTGAGAATATTAAAAAGGCTCTATCATTAAAACCTGGAGATGAATTAGAAGTTGAAATTATTAAGGGATAAGGGTTTTCTAACCCCGCTCCACAAATTCCACGATGTTGCCATCAGGATCTTTGACCATTGCAATGCGAACTCCAGGCCGAAGTTCTTTCTCTGGAACTGTAAATTCCACCCCTTTACTCTTAAGTTCGGCGCAAAGGGTGGAAAGATTTTTAATCACAAACGTGACATAGCGAAAGCCCAATTGGCTTTCCAATCCAATAGGTCCCTTTGGTACTTTTGCCTGGGGCACAATCAGTTTAAAATCACTACTCCCAAACCGAAGACGATACATCGTTCCAAACCAGAGGGGCCTTTCTTCAATAAAATTTAGCCCCAATATTCCTTGATAAAAGTTAAGACTGGCCTGAATATCACTGACCAGAACACCGAGGTCTAATGAATCCTTTGCTGCCTCCATCATCCTTTTCTCTCCTTCCCTAAAAATGTTGTATAAAAAATTATTCTTAGCCTTCTCTCTGCCAATAAAGTAATTTCCTAATCCTTTCCAATAGCACAGGACGAACCTCTGGGTTTTTTATCCGGGTCACCTCTTTCCATTCCCTCCAATCGCCCAGAAGGTCATAATAAAGGTTAGTACAAGCCCTTTGATAAAATAGCTTTGCATTCGGATTCACCTTCTGGACACAAACCTGAAGCTCTTTAAAAATTCGATCCCTCTCTTCCTCCTCTTCGATATGAAAAATTAAAACCTTGGTGGGTTTTGAAGGTAGGCTCGAACCAAATTTTCCCTTGACATAATGATCTCCTAAAAAATTCTCCTCATACTCCCTTAAAACCTCCAAGCATTCTTCTTTATCCTTCAGGACAGCCACCACTTTCCAGCAATGGTAGGCCTCCTTCAATTCAATCTCTTCCCTTCCCTCTTGCAACTGCTGATAAAGACGGGTAATACACGGGACGCACCGACCGTAGATATTGCCTCTGGTCACCTTCAGTTTTGGATCGCTCTCGAAACTAACCCAGTTGTCCCGTGACTCCCTCCATACCCGCCTATCCAAAAAGATCTTATTCATATTGAATCCCTCTAAAAATTATCATACCATAACTCCAAGCGAATTATCCAATATCTTCTTTGCTCAAGGGCATAGCGAATCCGGAGGAATGAAATTGATGAAAAAGACTATAGTGCTGGTTGCCACTTTGGATACGAAAGGTTCTGAGGCCAATTTCTTAAAAGGTCTGATTCAAGAGAGAGGACATAGGGTTATCCTTCTCGATATCAATACTGGAGCCGAACCCTCCATCTTACCTGATATTTCAGCAAAGGAAGTGGCCCGAGCAGTGGGTTGGGATATCGAAGATCTTAGAAAGATGAAGGATACAGGAAAAACTTCATCCATTATGATCCAGGGAGCCATTGAGAAGGTAAACCGTCTTTTAGAAAAGGGAGAACTCGATGGGATCATCTCTATAGGCGGGGCAAGTAATACGACCATGGCCACAGCCATTATGAAGGCCCTTCCCTTCGGAATCCCAAAGGTTATGCTCTCCAGTTCCGCAGCCATGCCTGCTTATGCTGGTGGATATTTTGGTACAAAGGATATCACCATGATCCACTCTGTGGTGGATATCGCAGGGTTTAATCCACTTGTAAAAGTGGCTCTAACGAAGG
>CAZFDM010000122.1:0-6420 GCA_964517975.1 uncultured Syntrophaceae bacterium | reverse complement strand
CTTCCCACCCAACTCTTTACCCTCCCCTAAAAACCCCGAGAGTCTTTCAGGCCATCCGATCTGTAGAAAGGAGGATCAGCAGACGGGTTCTTTTTCTCATCCCTAAAAAAAGGGTCAGAAGCATAGAGAACCGAATAGGTGATGGAGATCTTATCGCCATCACCACCCACCAGGAAGGTCTTGACGTTCAGCATGCAGGATTGGCGGTCAGATTGAAAAAACGGATCCATCTTCTTCATGCCTCCTCCACTGAAAGAAAGGTGGTCCTCTCCAAAAAGACGCTCCATCAATATCTCATGGAGAATCGGGATTTTTCTGGCATCATGGTGGCAAGAATTGTGTATTAAGCAACTTGGGAGGGTTTGATCTGCGGGAAAGATTTTTCATGCATCTAACCCCTGATTCAACTTTTGACGGGCCTCAATCTCTTTCGTTCGAATCTTATCTTTAAAGAAATCCTTTTGGTTCACCTCTTCCATGCTAAGATTCGCATCCGTATTTCCGGGCCAGCGTCTGCAGAGATAGAGGCTCTTATAGATCCTTCCGATTCGGTACTCCCTGCATATCCTGAGCCCTACTTCGTAATCTTCCCCGTAACTCACATTCCGAAATCCGATTTTCCTAATGAGGGAGGTATTAAATCCCCGTGGTGCTCCCAGGCCATTAATTCGCAATGCGTTGTTATGACCATTTTCATCGGTCCATTCGCGGTGCTCAATCAGGCCTGGAGGGATCTCTCTTAGATTGAAATCGACCAGGGTGTAGGAACCAATGACCATTGCATAACGGCCCTGACGAAGGTGCTCGACCATCTTCTGAAGGGCATTGGGATTGCTATAAAGGTCATCCGAATCGAGTTGAACAGCAAATCGACCGCATGCCTTATGGGTGATGGCTTCGTTCCAACAACCCCCGATCCCAAGATCAAACCTCTTTGGAATGAGATGCTTGAGTTGAGGATGCTGGGAGGCAAGTCGGGAGAGAATATCCGTGGTTCCATCTGTGGAATGGTTATCGACCACTATAATGTTAAAAGGGAAATCGGTCTTCTGTGAAAGAGCGCTTTTTATTGCCTCGGTAATGGTCTCTTTCCGATTTTTCACAGGGATGACAACGGATGCCTCCACTGGGAAGGATCCTTTCGTAGGTTCCACTTCCCTAAGTTGGCTGGGAGACAAATAGGCACCAATCTTTTTTAAATAATCAGTAAAAACAATCTCCATCTCCTTCTGAATCTTCATGTTTCGGGGATCAAGATAGGAAAACAATCTTCCCGGGTGGAGCGAGTCCTGAACTCCCCTATAAGGTCTTTTTATTGAATAGAGGGGGTCTTGAATATGGCGGATTGGATGGTCGATGGAGACCTTCAGCCGAAGGTCATAAAGACCAGCAAATTGAACATCCGTTAACATTCCATATTTTTTTACCGATTCCTGAATGGCAGAAACTGAAAAGAGGATCAGAGGGCCAAAGTCAAAGTCATCACGGATGCTACCTAACTGATAATCATTTAATGGGTATAGGGTCTTTCCCCTCCCACTCTCTTCATAAAAATCTGAATAGACCATCCCCGCTCGGGTTCTATCAGCCTCTTTTAAAAGCCTCTGTATGGAGGTTTTTTCAATCAAAATGGGCTGGGCCTCTTTTAATAGAAGAAGGAATCTTGTCTGGATTCTCGATAGGAGTCGCTCGAGTGTTTTTTGTGCGGTGAGGATCCCCGGACAAAGAATATCGCATTTTCCCATTTTTAAGCCAATGGGTTTGGGGCTGACAATCAAAAAAGATTCAACCAGTTCTGAGGTTCCCATAGAAATCAAGGTTTTCTTTAAGGAGGAACCTGGTTTGTAAGGCATGACTATGGTAATCGGTTTCATGAGTCGTTCTCTATAAACCCTTCTAACACAGCCCTCTGCTAATGAAGTTTCATTCGACTTATCACCTTCTGGCATGTTAATGAAAGTTCTAAGAGTTTTGGAAGTAGGGCTGTATGACTTGCGGCAAGGTGAAGACGATTAAGTCCGGTCGGGATATGTCCAAGATAGGTTTTTAGCCCTTTCCTTAGGCCAAGGAATCCATAGGCACCCAACGCTTGCATGAGGCGCTGGGCAGAAGCCTCCCAGAAGGATTTCTGAAATGCCTCCCAGTTAAGATTCTCTTTGGATAAGGTGTAATAAAAGGACAAAAGGTCCTCTCGTTCTTGGTCTGTAAGGTTCACATAGGGATCACAAAGAAGTGAACCTAAATCATAAAGAGGGCTTCCCAACCGCATCCCTTGAAAATCAATCAAAAATATATCCCGATCACGAACCATCACATTCTGAGATTGCAAATCGCGATGGATAAGGCATTGCGTTGTTAGGGAAAGGCTTTCGACAAGACCGGAAAATTCCAGATCAAGTTCCCTCCTAAAAGAGTTCGTAAGTTCAATCCCACAAACCTCTTTCACAAAATGGTTTAAAAAATAATCTTGTTCCCAGTGGTAAAGCTCAGGAGAGAATCCCTCCATCATCCTCACTTTCCCTACCGGAAAATCTTTTAAAGGAAAAACATGGAGCCTGTAAATAGTGGAAAGGACTTTTTGGTAAAGGGCCCTTCTCATTTCCCAGTTTTCTTCCCTTAAATCGTACAGTAACTTATCTCCTAGGTCCTCCATCAAGACAAAGCAAAGATTTGGGTTATGATGGATGAGATGAGGAACAGGGATACCAATTTGATGAAGAAACAACGCCATGTCGGCATAGTAGGTGTTCTCAATTCGCTTTGGACTGTAATGGATTAAAATGGCTGAATGGGTTTGATCCCAATATAATCGATAGAAGGAGCGCTCAGAACCTCTCCCTTCTAAGGGCATTATTTTGATTGGGGTGGATTCTAAGAGTCCCAAAACCTCTTTGAGCGATCCAATTATTTCATCGTATTTTAAATTAGTGATCTCGGATTGCGGAGTCTCCATGATAAAACCATCGATCGAGGCTCATCCCTTTTGGGCTTTTAATGTTTCATAGGCTTCAATGGAACCCATTTCATTCCATTCCCCCTCATCAATAAGAATCCCGCGGATTGATCCTGGCCTTTCAACAATTCTCCTGATAAAAAAGGGGATAATGGATTCAACCTTTCCTCCCTCAAGATAGTTAAGGATCGATGTCTCAACAGCATAAATCCCTGCAAAAAGGCATTTTTGAACTCCCGGGATTCCAAGGGATTGACGGATGTCGCAAATCTCCCCTGCTTCATTCATATCCACATTGAGCAGAGGTCCATTGCTCCGAAGAACAAGTGTGACTTCTGGCCGATGCTTCTCGTGGGCTAAGAGGAGCCTTTGGAGGGGAAGATCGGTGATCACATCCCCATTATAGCAGAGGATAGCCTCATCCTCACCGAGTAGATCTTCGATATTCTTCAGCCCTCCTGCAGTATCAAGAAGTGTGGGTTCATGCCTAAATAGGATAGGCCTATCACGCCATCGCCCATCAGGAAACCTTTCTAAATAGAGTTCTGGTAGATGATGGGTGTTCACGATGAAGCGTTCCACCCCAATCGTCAAGAGATGATCCATCGCATAGGTAATGATAGGACGACCTCCGATCTCAAGCAGGGGTTTTGGACACTGTTGGGTGAAGGGTAGAAGTCTCGTTCCCAGTCCTGCTCCAAGGATAAAGGCAGTTTTAAACCGCCGCCTCTCTTGTGACATTTTATCTTTACCCTACCTCTTCCCTTTCCCAAACTCCGGATCGATCTTTACCAAACCCGTAACGATGAATCCCGGGATCGTCGCCGTTATGACCCATAAGAAGTAATTGGGATAACCCAGGTGCTCCTGAAGCCAGCCACTAAGCATGGCTGGAAGCATCATACCCAATGCCATGATGCCAGTAGAGATGGCATAATGGACTGTCTTATACTCCCCTTCGGATATCATAATCATGAACATTGTGTAAGCGGTAAACCCAAAACCGTAACCGAACTGCTCCAGAGCAATGCAGAGGTTGATGAGATGGAAGTTATGAGGCAAGCTCTGCGAGAGATAGACGAAAACGAGATCGGGCAGGTGAACTGCACAAACCATGATCCATATCCAGAACCGAAGTCCTTTACGTGAAATGGCATATCCTCCGAGGATTCCACCTATCATGAGAGAGATGACCCCCACCGTTCCATAGATGATTCCAACCTCTGAGGTAGTAAGTCCCAACCCTCCCTTTGAGCGGGGATCCAGAAGAAAGGGTGCAATAATCTTGACCAGTTGAGTTTCGGCCAGACGGTAAAAGAAAAAGAAGGCAAGGATCGAAAGGATCCCATTTTTTTTGAAATAGAGGCTGAAGGCCTCGAGAAATTCCTTGGCGAGAGGGGACGATCGGTTATTAGGATAAGCAGGACGGTCATCCAGTGGAAAGGGTAGGACAAAAAAATGGTAGAGAAATAGCGTAGAGAAGAATAAGGCGGACAACAAGAGGGTGATACACCAGGCATTGGGAATATCATAACCACTCCCCTCAAGATATCCTGCAAAGATGACCAGTCCGCCCTTGGTTCCAATGGTAGCGATCCGATAGAAGGTCGTTCGGATTCCTACAAACGCTGACTGATGGTGTTCTGAAAGACCAAGCATATAAAAACCATCCGTAGCCGTGTCATGGGTGGCTGAACTAAAGGCCATCAGCCAGAAAAAGGCCAGTGTATACTGAAAAAAACGTGTGGTGGGAATGGTCAATGCAACGCAAGCAAGGGAGGCACTAATTAGAATTTCCATGAGAAGAATCCAATACCGCTTCGTCCTCAAGAGGTCAATCAAAGGACTCCAAAGGGGTTTGATGACCCACGGAAGATAGAGCCAGCTGGTATAGAGGGCGATATCCGTATTTGAGATGCCCATGCGTTTATAGAGAATGACGGAAACCATCACGACCATAATGTAAGGCATTCCCTCTGCAAGATATAGAGAGGGAACCCAGGTCCAGGGATTTCTCGATATCGTTTTCTGTGCGGTCATGAGTTAACCTTCTTCAAACACTAATATATCTTCTTAATTTCTACGGTCCTGAAATAGTGTTTCAAGATCTTTTCGGCAGAATATCCTCGATGGGCCATCACCGCAGCGCCAATTTGACAGAGCCCCACTCCATGACCCCATCCTGCCCCATGGAAGATAAATCGGTCCTCCTCACGGGTTATTACAAAGGCACTACTATAGAGGTGGGTTCTGGATAGCCATCGCCTTATCTCAAGTTCTTTTCCGACGACAACGCTTCTTTCCGAACCTACAATCCTTAGCAGAGATATTCGTCCTGAAGGGCCTCGACGAAGAGGGATGATTTCTTTAAGGGTACCAAAATCAATCCCTGACTTCTCTTTCACGATTGACTCCAGTTCAGCTCGGGGATACTCAACCCTCCAGCGGAAAAAGTCTCCGGTCTGCCCATCGATGGGAGAAAGAATCTCTTCGAGAAGGATTCTATCGTTTAGTCTGCAATAAGCCTCGGGTGTGGAATGGACCCATGAAGAGGCCTCATCTTCTCCGCGGATAGGCGGATAAGTGATTGGTCCATCTGGGATGCTTTTAAGATAAGGAACCTTTTTATCCTCCCATGCTGTGCTAAATTCTTCCGTAATCCCTCCACAACATTTCGAGTAACGGGCATCACAAATCTCATCTTGAAAAACCATCACTCTCCCGAAAGTCTCTGTCACTGCCTCTTCAACCTTCTTGGATAAACTCTTTGGGAGGCCATAATAGCGCTGGCAATGGTCTTGACTGCAGACGTCAAAGAGGTCGTGTTCCTCCCGGCCATGCCAGCGGATAATCTCCCCTTCCCTCTCTGGTTGATCGGAGAAATTTGGAAGGAAACCTTCTCTTTTCCTTTGTCCCATTTTCCAGGCCAAAAGCCAACTTCGAGACAAAATGGCATGAGCCTTCAAAAATTCTTTTGGTGCCCTTTCATTCATCTCTGAGGAGATCGCACTTTTCAGGTAATCTTCAAGCCCTAATTCATGGATGGCAGTAAGGGTCCCATCGCTCCGAAGACGGAGGATCATCTCACCTCCACCAAAGGTCTGATCTTCCTTCCTCTCCCAGTGAAATTGAGTTCCTATGGGTACTTGAAGGAGTGTGAAGGTCGACTCCTTCACGGGGTTGAGCCTGATTAATTTAGAACGAAAGATTTCAGACCCAGTTTCATCTCGATACACAATGAGCCCCCCTTCGACCCTCGCTGAAAATGGGCCGGAAATAGAAAGATTACTCTTTGCCCGGAATACTCCCTTTAGATCTCCCCGCAACTCAGTGGCTCGGTCGATGATGCCTACAGCAATCTTTGGTGCCTTTTCCATTTTATTAGGGATAACTGGATTATTCCCATTTTAGAATAGATTGTCAAATCTACCCTGTGAGAGTTCTGAAAAAGTCTATAAAAAACTTAC
>CAZFDM010000121.1:0-4810 GCA_964517975.1 uncultured Syntrophaceae bacterium | reverse complement strand
GAATCTACGAAACCAAACCTCCCAAAGAATAATCTTGGGTAATGGAACCGTCATGAGAGATGGATAAGATTTTGTCTTATTTGACAACGGTGAGAAAAAAGTATAAATTATTGATATCAAAAGATTAAAGGAGTGTGCGATGAACCGTAAGACGATAAAAGGGGTTATCTTAGGCTTTACCATCTCGGCCTTACTTTTCGGTCTCTTCTTTTGCATGGATAGGGATAAGTCAGCCAATTCCCTTCCTAAAAATGACAAATTGACTACAGCCAAATCTCTGGGACAGGCCTTTGTAGAAGTGGCAAGAAAGGTTCAACCTTCTGTGGTCAACATTACGACAGAGAAAACGATCACCATGAGGCCCTGGGATCGATTTGGCGAAGACTTCTTTAAAGGGAGCCCGTTTGAAGAATTCTTTAGGGGCTTTGGGTTCGGCCCTCGAGAGAAGGGGAAAGAGTATCGACATAAACAGAGAAGTGGTGGGTCTGGAGTCATTGTTGATAAAGAAGGTTATATCCTCACTAACAACCATGTGATTGAAGGAGCAGATAAGGTAAAAGTCCGTCTCAATGATGGGCGAGAATTTACAGCGACCGTCAAGGGCCAAGACCCAAGAACAGATCTTGCCGTCCTTCATATTAAGGCCAAAGACCTTCCGGTCGCTACCCTTGGAGATTCTGATAAACTTGAGGTTGGAGAATGGGCTATCGCAATTGGAAGTCCATTTGGTCTTGAGCACACCGTCACCGTGGGGGTGATTAGTGCTAAAGGTCGTTCTGGATTGGGAACAGGAACCTATGAAGATTTTATTCAGACCGACGCCTCCATTAACCCTGGCAATAGTGGAGGACCACTGGTCAATATCGATGGGGAGGTTATTGGCATCAATGCCATGATCATTCAACCTGGGACAGGAATTGGTTTTGCCATTCCCATCAATATGGCCAAACAGATACTGAACGACCTCATCAAGACTGGAAAGGTGGTTCGTCCTTGGTTGGGCCTCAGTGTCCAAGACCTAACTCCGGAGATGGTTGAACACTTCAAAGTGAAGGAGAAAGAGGGAGTGCTTGTAGGACAAGTCCATCCCAACACAGGTGCTGAAAAAGCAGGGCTCCAATCAGGAGACATTATCAAATCAGTAGATGATAAACCAGTCAAGAACGTAAACGAATTGATTAAAGAGATTCAGAAGAAGAAAGTTGGGCAGAAGGTCAAACTTAACCTCATTCGAGATGGGAAACCGCTAACAGTAGAGGTAATTACCTCTGCCATGCCCGACAAACCTGAAATATCCAAAGAGGTAGAGGTAGAAGAAAAGTTAGGAGCAAAGGTTCAGGAACTAACCCCCCAATTGGCTGCCCGATATCGGATCACAGGAGTAAAGCGAGGAATCGTCATCATAAGTATTGAGGAGGGAAGCATTGCTGATGAGATTGGCCTCCAGGAAGGGGATGTCATCTTAGAGATTAACCGCAAAAAGGTCGAGACCCTAAAAGATTTTGAAAAGGCAATCAAAGATGCCAACTTCGAAAAAGGGGTCATTTTTTATCTCCATCGAAGAGGAAGTAGTTTTTACCTCTCTTATAAAAAATAGAAAGTTTAACCCTTTGCTCTCACATACCGCATCCTTAAATCAAAAAGGACGGAATCTAAGAGTTTCTCTTCATCGGGAGTGAGATTCCCTTTGGTCTTCTCCTTAAGAATCCCGATTAGGTCGATGGTCTGTTTGGCCAGAGGGAGGTTTTTAGTAGGTTGGTTGGTCTGAGGATCTCTGATCTCTCCTAATTGAATGAGGGCAGAGGTACTTAAAGAGAGAATCAAACTATTAAAATTGATTTCAGGAAGTGGAACTTCTTTTTCAGAGGTATCCTCTTTTGGGGGTCCTTTCTCTTTGACTTCTTCCTTGGACTTTACCTCTTCTTCTTTTTGCGCACTAAACCTACGGTCTTTTACAACAAAACCTTTATCCTGCCTTTCATCTCTCTTTTCCTCATCCATATCAGCCTCCAAAATAATGGAAATTAGTTTTCATTCTTTCTTTTTTTTAGCAAAAAGGAGGGTTAAAAAATTTATAATTATTTAATTATTTCAATAAGATATAATTTACTTGACAAATGTAACTTTATATATTATATTGTGTTAGCACTCTTTTTAAAGGAGTGCTAACTCATTTACGGGGTTTATATAATGTCCAATCTTCCAGTTGTCAAGAATTCCTTAGAAACATACCTAATTCAGATCAACCAATTCCCTCTCCTGACGCCTGAAGAAGAGTTTGATCTTGCTGTAAGATATCGAAAATACAACGATATTAGTGCAGCTCATAAACTAATTACATCAAATTTGAGGTTTGTTGTCAAGGTGGCATTTGAATATAAATCCTATGGAATGAAACTCCTCGATCTCATTCAGGAAGGAAATATTGGCCTTATTATGGCAGTTAAGAAATTTGATCCATACAAAGGGATAAGGTTTATCTCATATGCTATTTGGTGGATTAGGGCTTATATTCAAAATTTTATCATCAAGTCCTGGAGCCTTGTTAAGATTGGAACGACTCAGGCTCAGAAGAAACTCTTTTACAAGATTGGAAAGGTGCGAAAGGCCTTGGAAATTGAGAATGGGGGGGAGAAGAGGTATGATCTTCTTGCTGAGGACTTAGATGTTTCTAAAGAAGATATCATCGAAATGGAGCAAAGAATGGCTTCAAGAGACCTTTCCCTTGATACTCCTCTGGATGAGGACCATGAACTGACACACCTTGAACTTCTTCAAGAAGAATCCCCCAATCAAGAAGAGGTTCTCGCAAAGGAAGAGGAAAAAAGGATTTGGGAGCGAGAGGTTCAAAATGCGATGAAACATCTCAACGATAAGGAAGCCTATGTGATTAAAAATCGAATCATGTCTGACTCTCCTCTCACTCTCCAGGAGATTGGAGACCATCTGAAACTTTCGAGAGAACGGGTTAGACAGATTGAAAGTGAAGCACTGAAGAAGTTAAAAAAGGAGTTTAGCACAAATATCCATCTACAAGCGTAATTGGAGGTTGGGAAATGCCTATCTATGAATACCACTGTCAACATTGCAATGACGCCTTTGAAATCCTTCTTAAAATAGATGAGGATTGTAATGTGGTTTGTCCAAAATGTCTAAAACCCGCAAAAAAATTGATCTCTGCTCCTAACTTCATCCTGAAGGGCTCGGGGTTTTATGTTAACGATTACCCCTCCGAGAGCCGAAAGGAAGGAAAGAAGAAGGAGAAAGAGGCATCCGAAAAAGGCTTAACTGAAAAGAAGGAAGGGAAACAAGCGGAAAAAAAAGCAGAACCAAAGTAACCACTTCTTCCTCAATTTTTTTGGTTCAATAAATGAGTGACCTTATCTAAGATCTTAAAAACCTACTCCTTAGACAATTAAGGAGAATCATTCAGCTGTCCTGAAAGGAATGGAATCTTTACCTGATTGGTTTCTGCCTCAAACCCAAAGTGCCTGCCCCTTCGGGCAACGCTATGGTGGTCCGGAGGGACGGACTATTTTGGGCCATCCTTGATCAAATTCCTACTTTTTTAATCCTGAGCATGGGAGAAATTTCCATATGGCTAAGCCTAAAATTCGTTCCTTCTTGACCAATCTTAAAACCCCCCTTCCCTGGCCCAAAAAATTGTGGCTCCTTCTTCGAAATAATTGGATCAAAATAATACATGGTCAATCCTGTTGTGGCCATCCAGGTGAGCCAGGCTGTTGACAAATCCAAGACGAAAGGCCTCGTTGAGGCTAAAAATTTCCATATGATTTATTATATTTAAAAAATTTCGTAAATAATTAGAAAATAAGAAAGGATAAGAAAATCATGAAAAGGATTGTAATTAATTTAAGATTTCAAATTGTGCTTATAACATTATTAATTGCCTTCTTAATACCATCTCCCATCATACAGCAAACAGTTTCAATTGAAAAATTGGGTGTAATTTTAAAAGCTTATGGTCCAGGTGGTCCAGCTCCTGCTATGAGAGAAGCTACCAAAGTATTCGGAGCTCAAAAGGAAATTACGGTGGAGGTTACTGCCGGTCCAACACCGACTTGGAAAGATCAAGCAATGAAAGATGCGGACCTTATTTTCAGTGGTTCTGAGTATATGATGACAGACTTCGTACGAAAGGACCTTCCTGGTTTAATTGACGTCTCAACAATTCGTTCCCTTTATCTACGACCTTCTGCAATTCTTGTCCGACCTGGTAACCCGAAGGGTATTAGGGGGGTTAAAGATCTTGCCAAACCTGGAATTAAAATTCTTGTGGTTGAGGGCGCCGGACAGGTTGGAATGTGGGAGGATGTGGCAGGTCGGACAGGCAATATCAAACTTGTTGATGGCATACGCCGAAACATCGGTTTCTTTGCAGCCAATAGTGCTGAGGCAAAGAAAATCTGGAATAGTGATATGACCTATGATGTTTGGCTTATCTGGACTATCTGGCAGAAGGAAAGCCCTGCCTCTGCCGATCTTGTCAATATTGAACCTGAACACACGATTTACCGCTCATGTGGTATCGCTTTAACTCACCGATCAGAGCAAAAGGCATTGGCCAAGGAATTCGTTAATTTTCTGCAATCGAACGAAGGGCAAGAAATCTTTTTGAAATGGGGCTGGATTAAACCTTAGATATCTTTCTTAAATTAATTGAAGCATAAGATTCTTTGCATTAGATAAAAATGACAAAAATTGTTATGTTTAGGGATTAATTATTAAGCGAATATCATATTATTTCTCTGAACCTTGCCAACAATCAATGCATATACCTTCTAAAACC
>CAZFDM010000120.1:0-4019 GCA_964517975.1 uncultured Syntrophaceae bacterium | reverse complement strand
GAAGTGCCTTGCATTAATAAAATTTTTTAGAAAGACACTCCACTCATAGAGTTCAAATTTCACATCGATCCCGATCTCACGGAGCTGTCTCTGAACGAGCACCCCCACATCCCTTCGGGTTTCATTCCCACTGTTGGTGATCAGCGTAAATCGGAAAGGCTTACCCTCTTTATCCAAGATTCCATCGCCATCCGTGTCCTTCCAACCTGACTCTCCGAGAAGTTCGCGAGCCTTCTTTGGATTGTAGGGAAGGGGTTTTACATGAGGATTGCAATACCAGAGGTGATTGGGGAAGGGACCAGTGGCCACTGTCCCTAAGCCATAGAGAACATATTGAACGATCTCCTCACGATTGATGGCATGGGTGAGGGCAAGGCGAACCCGTCTGTCCTGGAAGAGGGGATTTTTATGGTTATAGCCAATATAAGTATATCCAAGGCTGGGTTGAGAATAGGCCCTGAGAAAAGGAATCCTCCTCATCCGCTGAAACTGATGTGGAAAGAGACCCGAGTAATCAATCCCCTTGGTAAGGACCTCCATCTCACTAAGAGAAGTCTCTGGGATGATTCGATAGATGATCCGATCCAGCCGAGGCCTTCCTTCGAAATAGCGGGGATTTGCCTCCACCACAATTTTCTCATCCGTCACCCACTCCACAAAACGGAAAGGCCCTGTTCCAATGGGTTTACGATTAAAGGCGGTGGTATTGATATCCTCTTTTTCAAGAAGGTGTTTTGGAATGATTCCAATGCTCCATGTCTCAAGCCCCGGGGAGAAGGGCTGTTTATAGGTGACACGAAAGGTGTAGGGGTCTAAGACCTCTGCCTTCTTTACCAGTTCATAACTGCTACGGCGGACCGTATTGGTCTTCTCATCCATAATCTTATCGTAGGTGAATTTGACATCGTGAGCCGTGAATTCCTTTCCGTCATGCCAGAGGACTCCCTTTTTTAAAAAGAAGGTGATTTTGGGTTCGCTTCCGTCTTCGACTCTCCATGATTGAGCCAGCTCTCCAACAAAACCATCGAGGTTTCGGTTATATCGGATCAGACCATTGAAGACAAAGGAGTTGATGTCACTTGAAGCAGAATCCTGAGCAAGAACAGGATTGAGAAAAGAGGCATCCCCGATTGAACTGATCACTAATTGGTTGACTTTCTGCGGGGGTCGAGAGCCCACAAAGATAATATTGATCCCTAAAAGAATGAGAAAGAGGGTTGGTGAGATGAGAAGAAGCGTCTTGATTTTCATCGTTGGGTTTTTAACAACCTCACTTCCTTTACCTGCTGGTGATCAAAACCTTGAGGCCCATCTGAGAGATCTTCTCTGCCAGGGAAAGGGCTTCTTCCCTTGTTTCAAACACCCCGATTCTGACCCGATGGTATTTCTGGGTAAGGGTTTCCATGGTGGTGATATAGACATTTTCAAACTCTTTCTTTAACTGATCGGCCAACTTCTGGGCTTTGATTTCATCAATGAAGGAGCCAACCTGAATGGTGAACCGTTGAATCTGTTCCATGACAGGACCTATCACTTCCACTTTTACAAGTGCTGTTCCCTTTTCATAAATTCCGATGATCTGAGCGGCAGCGTATGATAGATCAATGATCCTTTCTTTTACAAACGGGCCCCGATCATTGACTCTTAACTCAACCGACTTTCCATTCTCAAGGTTAGTGACCATCACGGTTGTGCCCAACGGAAGGGTATTATGGGCACAGGTCAGTTGATACATATCGTAGATTTCTCCGCTTGAAGTGGGCCTACCATGAAATTCCCCTCCATACCAGGAAGCGATTCCATATTGAACCTCTCTGGTTTCCCTCTTCTCGATCTTTGCTTCTCTCACCCCCTCCTTTTTTTCGGGGGGAGGAAATCTTTTTTCATAAACAATTCGATGCTTCGGCCCACAGGATATTAAAAAAAAGAGGGGAAAAATTATAAAAAACTTTCTCATAATTGACCTTTGTCTTTTGTATAATATCAGCCGTCCAGGGGGCTTCTCACACCGAGTATATTCTTGGTGGCAACATGAGTGTAGATCATCGTGGTCTGAAGATTTCGATGACCTAATAACTCTTGAATCGTCCTGATATCATATCCATTTTCAAGAAGATGGGTCGCAAAGCTATGCCTTAATGTATGCACAGAGGCCTGTTTTGTAATTCCCGCCTTGGACAAAGCAACCTTGAAGGCTTTCTGAAGAGCGGCTGGATGAACATGGTGCCTTCTTACGGTATTGTTTCTTGGATCGACTGATAGGGATTTTGCCGGGAAAACCCAGAACCAACCCCACTCCTTCCCTGCATTAGGATATTTCTTCTCTAAAGCCCCGGGAAGCCACACGCCTGGTAAATCATTCTTCCTATCCTGGTCATAAAGCAATCTTATTTCAGATAGGTGCTTGATTAGGTCATCCTTTAGAGTTTCTGGCAGGATGGTCCTTCGGTCTTTGTCACCCTTCCCCGTTCTGACCATGAGGAGGCTTTGCTCAAGATCCAAATCTTTGACTCTTAATTGCAAACACTCCTGAAGCCTCAGGCCGCCGCCATAAATCAATTTGGCCATAAGTCTCGAGGTTCCTGACATTTGATCGAAGATGTTTTGAATCTCTTTAATTGAAAGCACTACTGGAAGGTGTCTCCTTTGTTTTGCACGCACTGCACTCAATTCCTGGTCGACATTTTTATCTAACACATGGCGATAGAAAAAGACGATGGCATTAAGCGCCTGATTCTGGGTAGAAGGGGAGACTTTCCTCTCCACTGCCAATTGGCTCAAAAAATCCTGTAAATCTCTTCCCTCAAGCTGATCAGGCCCTTTCCCACGCACAAAGTCTTTAAAACTACGTAACCATAAGAGATAGGTCTTTTCTGTACTGAGCGATCTGTGGCGAAGTCTAAGGGCTTCCCGCATTTTCTGCTCAAGTTGCTCCCAGGTCTCCTGACGAATGGAAATCTCTCCTGATGGGGATAGGTTTTTTGAAAGAAAATAATCGTATAACCTTAAAGCCGTATCCGCCTGATTAACTTGCCACTCTTCGTATTTTTTCCCCATATCCGATAGGAACTGCTTTTTCTGATCGCTGTTCAATCTGATGGAAAGGGGTTGATTTAAAAAATGATAACAATCCGATACCCATTTCAAATAGTAAGGAATGTATTGGGGCTTTAAGCTTCCTTTCTTGTTTAAAAAGGTTTCAAAGTCTTTCAGCATAACAATCTCCTAAATTAAATTATTTCCACATAATGATAAATATTCGAACATTATAATTATTAAATTGCCTAAATTCAATGATTATCTGAGAAATTTTTATTGACATCAAATAACGATACATATATAATTTGCTCAAAAATAGAATAAATTTAAAAAATAATGTTCCCGAATCGCTGCGCGCTTCGGGAACGCCCGAGTTGAGCTGAAGTGCTCGAACGGAAAAAGAATTGTTCCCTCGCGCGCTGATTCGCGCTCGGGAACAATCCGTTCGATCTGAAATCCTTAGGATTCAGCTCAACTCGGGCGTTAGCTGGCTTATTTATTCCTAAAGGATGCAGAACAAAATGTCCAAACTAAAGAGACATACTCCTAGCAGTGAGAGTGAGCTTCATCTCATCATCAAGGCAGAATTAGACGCGATTGAGGAAGGGCTGGAGCTACTCCAACATGAATACCCTTCTGGTAAAGGCATTATAGATTTTCTATGCAAAGATAGCGGAGGGCGATTAGTTATCATTGAAGTCAAACTCCATGAAGATGAGAACATACTCTTCCAGGCACTTCGTTACTATGGTGACATTGATCGTGATAGGTATGTTTTGGCAAATCTATTCAAGGCCAAGAAAGTTGACCCAGAACAATCACCTAGGTTAATCCTTATTGCAGAACGTATCTCTGAAGACATTCGGCGGCTGAGCACCTTGGTTGTCCCAGAAGTAGAGCTGCTGGAGTACACGACAGTTATTCTGCCAGACGGCGAGAAGTCCGTTCTTTACCATACAGTTTCATTGCCAGTGGTAACC
>CAZFDM010000119.1:0-4589 GCA_964517975.1 uncultured Syntrophaceae bacterium | reverse complement strand
AGGGTAGGAATATCTATGGGCCCGATAGGGATGCCTTCGAAAATCTTAGAACGCGGGTCTATTGGATATCTTTTATGTAGGGCCAACAACTATAAGAGGAATTGGGTCAAGGGGTGACAGGGTTGGAGGTCTAACGATTAGAGAGCAATTTAAGGTTACCGCTCTTCTGACCGAGTCGGATCCGCCTCAGGCGGAAAGATTTTCTCCGACATCCCTCTCGGGCCTTTCCCACGAGTGATTGAGGTATTACGAGGCTTACCACTTTAGGATTGAATTTTAAATAAATATGTTCTATCTGTAAAACAGTGTAGATTGGAAAGATAGAGAAGGAGGAAAGACTGGTATGACCTCGAAGATGACTTATGCAGGAGTCGGAGTGGATTATGAGGCCATGGATCCATTTAAAAGGTTGGCCCAGATGACTGCCCGAGAAACGGCAAAAACCATTTTACGTCTTGGTTTTTCCGAAGTGGAGATGAGTCGAGGAGAAAGCGCCTATCTTGTCGATGCAGGAGATCACTATATCGCCCATGTCGTAGAGGGCTTAGGGACAAAAAATCTGGTGGCCGATGTTATGTATCGCTTAACTGGAAGAACCTACTACGATCATATTGCCCAGTGCACGGTGGCCATGATCGTCAATGACATGATCACGCTCGGCGCACTTCCCCTTTCGGTTGGCATGCATTTGGCGGTCGGTTCCTCAGACTGGTTTAACGATGAGAAACGCTGTTTCGATTTGATCGATGGCTGGAAGAAGGCTTGTGAACTAGCCCGGTGTACATGGGGGGGAGGGGAGACACCTACACTGAAGGATATCATCCATCCAGAGGCGGTGGTTCTCAGCGGATCAGCCGTAGGGGTGGTAAAACCCAAAAGCCGCCTGATCAGCGGAGCGAGCATCCGACACGGAGATGTCATTGTTCTGCTTGGGAGTTCCGGGATCCATGCAAATGGACTTACGCTTGCGCGTGAGATAGCAAAGAGGTTGCCCGAGGGTTTTCTTACAAAACTTAGCGATGGCCGATTCTATGGCGAGGCTTTGCTTGATCCAACGGTCATCTATGTACCCGTCGTTGAGGATTGTTTTAAGGAAGGGGTTGACCTCCACTATGCGGTTAATATCACGGGCCACGGTTGGCGAAAGTTGATGCGACCCCCTCAGCCCTTTTCTTACATCATTGAACAGATCCCCGTTCCCCATCCTGTTTTCTCCTTTATCAAAGAGCAAGGGCCTGTCGATGATAAAGAGGCTTATGGCACGCTGAACATGGGGGCGGGTTTTGCCCTTTATATATCGGAGAGGGATGTGGAGAAGACCTTAGTCATTGCTAAGCGTCTGGGAATTTCCACTTTACGAGCAGGCTGGATTGAGTCCAGTCAGGAGAGACGAGTCGTTATTAAGCCGTTGGGGCTTGAGTATCTCGGCTCAACCTTAGGAATTCGTTGATCAAGGAGTTTCTTTGTTGACTTTTTTTTTACAAATCATTTACCCTTCTAATAGAAGGGAATGGAAACCTTAGAGAAATCTTGAGAGATGGGAACCATGAACGAAAAGATTCGAGTTTTAGTTTTTGCAAGCGGGGATGCAAAGGGAGGGGGGTCGGGGTTTCAAGAGATGGTTGAATTTTCCAGAACAGACCCTCCCGTGCTTGACGCACAAATTGTAGGGGTTGTTTCAAACCATCCCCATGGAGGGGTACGAAAGAAAGCAGACGCCCTTCATGTTCCGTTTGAATATTGGCCAGGCCCCTTTGAGGCCGAAGGCTATAGATTTTATGTTCAGAAATATAGGGCTGACTATGTGATGTGCTCGGGTTGGCTAAAGTTTGTAAGGGGGCTCAATCCTGCAAAAACCGTCAACATTCACCCGGGCCCCTTGCCACGGTTTGGAGGACCAGGGATGTATGGCCACCATGTCCACGAGGCGGTCATCGCTGCTTATCGGAGAGGTGAGATCAAACAGAGTGCGGTGACCATGCATTTTGTGGACGAGACCGCCTATGATCATGGACCTATCATCTTTCAGATGCCTGTGTTGATCAGACCTGAAGATGATGCCGAATCTCTGGCAAAGAGGGTGAATGAAAAGGAGCGTGCCTGGCAGAGTTACATCTTAAATCTGGTGGTTCATGGACATATCTCCCTTAAACAGGATCAGGTCTTTTATGATAGCGTCGCACTAAGAAGGCTTTTTTATTAAGATCGCACCTGAAAACCCCGTCCTGTGGACGGGGATGAAAGGTGCGTATACTGAAAGCAGAAAAATAAACCAGATGCTGAACCAAGTTCAGTATGACATGACGGTTAGGTTCTGGCTTTTTTGTCATCCCGAACTTGTTTCGGGATCTCAGTTTTGGGTTTTAGAATTTAAATTTTAAAGCCCCGCCCTGTGGGCGGGATTCTTTATTTTAAAATAACAGACAAACAAAAATATGTCAATTTTTAAAATGGAAATCTGTTATGAAAAAGGTTTGACTGGAAGGGGAAAGCTCAAAACCAAATCGGATCCGGGTTATTTACTTTCGAGAATCCTTTTTTTTATAAACGGAAGAGGGGTAACCTGTTCTTTTTGGATGCGGACTTTTTCAGTGATATGAATTTTAAAAGTGGCTTTCAATAAAAGAACGCCATCCTCCTTATGGCGATTGATAAACCCTTCCATCTCTTCGTACTCTTTTCCCTTGAAGATGCCCCGACAATTCCTCATCAGGTAGGCCAAGCTCACATCATCCAGTTTATAGTAGATTTCCAAAGGAGAGAGGGATTCCTCGCGAACTCTTTCTAAATCCCTTGGGTCTACCGTTTTGGCCAGATGGCGCAGCAGTTTAATAAAAGCATTTATTTTATTTTGAGGGGGAGGACTAAGTCTCCATTCTAATTTTAGTTGTTTGATGATCTCCTGTTCTTGAATATCGATGCTGATACATTTTAAAGAATAATCGCCCATGATCAACTCATATGTTAAGGGGTCACCAATCCTCCTTCTAAATTTTTTAATTACGAACATGTCCTTCCCATTGGTTGCTCTGAAATAAGAAGTTTTGACTGGCTCATAGTAGGGCTTTTCGCTGACATAGGAGTCTTCAATAATTTTCAGTTCTTCCAGGCGATGACCTCGATGATGGATGAGAAAATCCTTGAAGTCATCTTTCTCGATGCTTTGAACCGATTCAACGGACCCCCTTGATCCCATTTCATACTCGGGCCATTGATCATAAGGGGTCTTGAAAAATACCGCATCACAATTGACACAACGGATCAGCTGATTCATCTATCCTCCTTTCGAGATATGATAGGGAAGGGGAGGGGTCCGAAAGTGGTCTCTTACCAGAAAGACCTCTTCCATCTCCTTTAAAACATCTAAAAATAAGGAGACCAGGTTGGGATCGAACTGTTTCCCAGCGTTTTTCAGCAATTCGTTTTTTGCCTCGCCATTAGTGAGGGGTTTCCGATAGGGCCGTTCCGAAGTCATACTATCATAAGAGTCTGATATGGCAATAATCCTTGCACCCAATGGAATCTTCTCTCCTGCTAACCCATCCGGATAACCCGTCCCATCGTATCGTTCATGATGGTGTTGGATATAGGCAATGATATTAGGAGAAAGGTTTAATGGGGCTAAAAGTTCAATCGATTTTTTAGTGTGTTGCTTAATGATCGCCCAATCCGTAGGAGAGAGAATCCCCTTCTTATTAATGAAACGATTACTGATCCCAATCTTTCCAATATCGTGAAGATAAGAGGCAATCTGCAATTCGCTCCGATCTTTTGGGGTTAATTGAAGCTTTTTAGAAATGAAGTCTGAATAGTAGCAGACCCTCTCAGAGTGTCCAGAGGTATAAGGATCTTTTTCTTCTAAGGTGTAGGCAAGGACCTTGGCAAATTCAAGGCAGTTCTGGTTATCCGAATCTCCAAGATCATTCCATTTAAAATGGGAAATACCTTTCACCTCTTGTGGAGGGAAAAAATCAAAATCTGTTTCGGATTCTTTACCCAAAGTTTGGTCAAAAAATTTATTTAAGACCTCCTTGACCTTAAGATTAAGCTTTCTCCGTTGAACGGATTTATCCACAATGGAAAGAATCTCTGGGACACTGAAAGGTTTGGGGATATAATCAAAGACTCCATAACGGATGGCCTCAATTGCACTCTTCAATGTCCCGTAGCCAGTAATAATGATAATCATCACATCTGGATCAATATTTCGGATCTCTTTCAAGGTATCAATACCACTCATTCCAGGCATCTTGAGGTCTAAGGTAATCACATCCATCTCGATTTGTTGGATCATCTGGATAGCAGTATAACCGCTATCAGCGGTATAGACGGTGTAGTTGGGCTTTAAAATCATCCTCAATGATTCTCTTGGTCCAATTTCATCATCGACAATAAGAATATTGGGAGAATTGGGTTTAAGTTGCATGAGCGTTTTAATCAATTGAATGGGAAATGAGATAAATAAAAATTTGCAAAATCTTTGCCATTTTTAAATAAAAGATCGTAAAGAAAATATTTTTTAACTTTTTGATATTTAAGGAGAATTTTGAATTTATATTAATATAAAAAATTTAAGGTAACCCTTTAAG
>CAZFDM010000118.1:0-6577 GCA_964517975.1 uncultured Syntrophaceae bacterium | reverse complement strand
GATGACAAGTCTGTTAAATTTCAAATATTTTTGGCTAGATTTTTTACTTGAAATTCGCTAAAAGACTTGATAAGATTTTTTGAAAAAAGGGGAAGGAGAACGCCTATGACTGTCAGAATCATCATAGACCGGAAAGTGAAGAAGGGAAAGGAATCCGATTTTTCAAAACTGCTCAGAGAATTAAGAACTAAAGCAATCCCATCGAAGGGATATATCTCTGGAGAAACGCTTCGGGCCCTGGATGATCCCTATAATTATATCGTCATCACAACCTGGCAGAGCCTGGATGATTGGAAAGCCTGGGAAAAACATCCTGAAAGAAAAAAGATTCAGGCAAAGATAGAAAAAATAATGGCCAGGCCCACCAAGACAAAAATTTATGTCCATGCCTAAAAATTTGGACATTGGAAGGAAAAATCCATTCCGTCATTTCGGTTTAAATCGGATGGGGTTTATATTATTGACAAACTATTAAGGATGTGATAAAAATTAAATTAAAGGTTAAAGAAATAATTATGGTCAAACAAGGGAAACAAACCCCGAGACCCTCGATCCTGTTAAGTCGGGATCGGGGGTCTTTTTTTATGAGGCGACCGATATAACTCCCCCCTTCCTCCTCATAATTTAAGGGAGAGGTATGGAGGGGTTAAAGGTAGAAAGTTGGATCCTATGAAAACGAACCAGAAAGCCATACTGGCCTTGGAGGATGGAACCGTCTTCGAAGGAAGATCATTTGGATATCCAGGGGAAAAGGCAGGTGAACTTGTCTTCAATACAAGCATGACAGGCTATCAGGAAATCCTGACCGACCCTTCCTATAAAGGTCAAATCGTCATTATGACTTATCCTCTTATCGGAAATTATGGGATCAATGAGGCGGATATTGAATCCCAGGATCCCAAAGTAGAGGGATTTATTATTAAGGAAAATAGTTCTCTCTTCAGTAACTGGCGTGCTGATCGGTCCCTTTCGGATTATCTATTCGAACATCGGATCATGGGGGTTGAGGGGATAGATACCCGTGCGATCACAAAATATATTCGGATGAGAGGGGCAATGAAGGCCATCCTCTCCACCCAGGATTTGAATCCAGACCGATTGATTGAAAAGGCGAAGGCCTCTCCTGGCCTCATTGGTCGCGATCTGGTCAAAGAGGTAACGTGTGATAAACCCTACCAATGGACTGAAACGAATGAGGCTCAATTTTTAACTCACCCTCTTCCACCTTCTTCTAATCACCCTCGATTGAGAGTGGTGGTGATGGATTTTGGTGTAAAGTTCAACATCCTACGTTCCCTTCGAGAGTGGAACTGTGAGGTAGTGGTCTTGCCTGCCTCCGCTTCGGTGGAGACGATTTTTTCCTATCAACCGGACGGAATACTCCTTTCCAACGGACCCGGAGACCCTGAGGGTGTTCCTTATGCGATTGAAACCATCCGCCAACTTTTAGGGAAAAAACCGATCTTTGGCATCTGCCTTGGACACCAACTCTTAGGATTAGCCCTGGGAGGAAGGACATTTAAATTAAAATTCGGGCACCGAGGGGCCAATCAACCTGTAAAAGACCTCGCAACAGGGAAGGTCTTCATCACCTCCCAGAATCATGGGTTCTGTGTGGACATCCAGTCTCTTTCTCAAGAAGAAGTGGAATTAACCCAGATCAACCTAAATGATCAGACCTTGGAAGCCATGAGACATAGAGAGCTTCCAATCTTTTCTGTTCAATATCATCCCGAGGCCTCGCCTGGGCCTCATGATACCCAGTATCTCTTTGGAGAGTTTGTGAGGATGATGGAAGTATATCGAGAAGGGAACTAATGTTCGAGGATAGTCGAAACCCGTACCGATGCTAAACTTAACCCCGATGAAGGATCGGTGTCATGCCCAAACGGACGGATATCAAAAAGATCATGATCATTGGATCGGGCCCTATCGTCATTAGCCAGGCCTGCGAATTTGACTATTCTGGAACCCAGGCCTGCAAGGCCCTTAGGGAAGAGGGGTTCGAAGTGGTCCTTGTGAACTCCAACCCTGCTACGATCATGACCGATCCTGAAATGGCAGAGTGTACTTACATCGAACCGATTACGCCAGGGGTCTGTGAAAAAATCATCGAGAGGGAAAGACCCGATGCCCTCCTCCCTACCTTAGGAGGACAGACAGGCCTTAATGTATCGGTGAGCCTCTATGAAAACGGAGTGTTGGAGAAATATGGGGTTCAGATGATTGGGGCCAAATACGAAGCCATTAAGAAGGGGGAGGATAGAAATCTTTTTAAAGAGTCAATGAAGAGGATTGGGCTTGACCTTCCTAAGAGTGGATTAGCCTATTCCCTTAATGAGGCCATGGAGATTGCAAAGGAGATTGGGTTCCCCTTAATCGTTAGACCCAGTTTCACCTTAGGGGGTACAGGAGGAGGAGTAGCCTATAACATTAAAGAGTTTGAAGAGATAGCAGCCCGGGGTCTTGAATGGAGCATGGTCAATGAAATCTTAATTGAGGAGTCTGTGATTGGCTGGAAGGAGTTTGAACTGGAGGTGATGAGAGACCTGAAGGATAATGTGGTAATCATCTGCTCCATCGAAAATCTTGATCCCATGGGCATTCACACCGGTGACAGCATTACGGTTGCTCCTGCCCAGACGTTAACCGATAAAGAGTACCAGAGGATGAGAGATGCAGCGATCCGGGCAATTCGGGAGATCGGGGTGGAAACCGGCGGATCGAATATTCAATTCGCCCTTCGCCCCGAAGATGGTCGAATGGTCATTATTGAGATGAATCCAAGGGTCTCTCGTTCTTCCGCCCTTGCGTCAAAGGCTACCGGATTCCCCATCGCCAAGATTGCGGCAAAACTTGCGGTGGGTTATACCCTTGATGAGATCCCAAATGATATCACCAAAAAGACACCTGCATCTTTTGAGCCCACGATCGATTATTGCGTCGTAAAAATCCCAAGGTTTACGTTTGAAAAGTTTCCCGAAGCAGACCCCACTCTGACCGTTTCCATGAAGTCAGTGGGAGAGACCATGGCCATTGGTCGAACCTTCAAAGAAGCTCTCCAAAAGGGACTCCGCTCACTGGAGAATGGGAGATTCGGTCTGGGAGCGGATGGAAAGGATATCATCTCCTATCCTCTTGAGCATCTCGATTCAACCGCACAATCCAATCTCATTGATCAGATCAAGAAAAATCTCTCAACCCCCAATGCAGAAAGGATCTTTTATATCCGATATGCCTTTATGGTTGGGATGGATATCGGTGAAATTTATGAACTGACAAGGATCGATCCTTGGTTTCTAAAAAACATTCAGGAGATTGTTGACCTTGAAAAAGAGATCCGCTCTTATGGACCGAAGGTCAGAGAGTTAGAACTTTGGAGGGGCACGTTTACCCCAGAACACCTCCATATTCCAGACTCCCTCCTTAGGAAGGCCAAGGAGTATGGCTTCTCCGATTATCAATTGGGGTATCTTCTGGGCTTTGATGAATCGACCATTCATTCTTTAAGAAATGAGAAAGGGATTCTCCCCACCTATAAGCTGGTGGATACCTGCGGGGCTGAATTTGAAGCCTACACTCCTTATTACTATTCAACCTATGAGACGGAAAGCGAATCGATACCTTCTTCAAAGAAGAAGATCATGATCTTGGGGGGAGGCCCTAATCGCATTGGACAGGGAATTGAGTTTGACTATTGTTGTGTCCATGCCGCCTTTGCCCTCAAGGAATTAGGTTATGAAACGATCATGGTGAACTCTAATCCTGAAACCGTCTCCACGGATTACGACACCTCGGACAAACTCTATTTTGAACCTCTCACCCTTGAAGATGTCCTTCACATCATTCAAGTTGAAAAACCTGATGGGGTGATTGTCCAGTTTGGGGGCCAAACTCCCCTCAATTTAGCCGTCCCCTTGAAGAAGGCGGGGGCAAAGATTATTGGGACGACCCCGGACAATATTGATCGGGCAGAGGACCGAGAGCGTTTCAAAACGCTTCTTAAAAAATTAGGTCTCATCCAACCTCCTAACGACACAGCCACTTCGTTTGATGAAGCAAGAATGATTGCCAGTGAAATTGGCTATCCAGTGGTTGTGAGACCCTCCTATGTGTTGGGTGGGAGGGCGATGGAGATCATTTACGATGAAGCGTCTTTAAAAAGTTTTATCCATCATGCAGTCGAAGCCTCTCCTGAACATCCCATCTTAATCGACAAATTTTTAGAAGATGCCATTGAGATTGACGTGGATGCAGTGGCGGATGGAGAGATCTGTATCATTGCCGGTATCATGGAGCATATCGAGGCAGCAGGAATCCATTCAGGAGATAGTGCGATGGTGACCCCTCCCTATTCTCTCACTGATGAATTGATTGAAGGGCTGAAACAGAATACCTATTCCTTGGCCAAAGAACTTCAGGTGGTGGGGTTGATGAATATTCAATATGCCATCAAAAACGACGTGATCTACGTCCTTGAAGTCAATCCCAGGGCCTCCAGAACCATTCCTTTCATCAGCAAGGCCACGGGGATCCCATGGGCCAAAGTAGCCGCCAAAGTGATGGCTGGGATCAGTCTCAAAGATCTTGGATTGACCCGGGAGATAGAAACCCGCCATTTTGCAGTGAAGGAATCGGTCTTTCCATTCAATCGTTTCTTTGGAATCGATACGGTCCTTGGTCCGGAGATGAAATCAACGGGCGAGGTCATGGGGATAGATCCTGATTTTGGATTGGCCTTTGCCAAATCTCAGATTGGTGCAGGTCTCAATATCCCTTTAAAAGGAAGAGTCTTCATGAGCGTCATGAACAAGGATAAAAGATCGATTGTCTTTGTCGCAAAGAAATTGATCGATTTGGGATTCGAGATCGTAGCGACGAAGGGGACTGCAAAAGTATTGGTCAATAATGGGATTCCGGTTCAAACCGTCTTCAAGGTAGGTGAGGGGAGGCCAGACATCGTAGACAAGATCAAAAATGGAGAGATTCATCTGGTGATCAATACCCCCAGCGGAAAGAAACCCAAGGCGGACGAAGTGGCTATTCGGAGTCAATCCGTGGCTCACAATATCCCATGCATCACCACCCTCTCAGGTGCAGAGGCAGTGGTCAATGGGATCGAATCCCTCCTCAAAAAGGGAATGTCGGTAAGGCCCATCCAAGAGTATATTCGGAACACAACTCCCTTAAAACCATCAAAGGAACCCCTTTATTTGGAAGGGGGGGTCTTACGAATCTGAATGAATTCTTCAAGGAGAGTTATCATCCCTGCTTCAAGTCCACCAAAGAACTGGAGCTTCACACGAAGGAGGCCGTGGGATTTTCCAACGGACTAAAATAAGGATGTTTTTATTTTGGCTTATCCTAATAGGGTCTATTGGTTTTAGTTTTTCAGCCATGGGCCAAGAAAAAGAAGTGATCGTCTATGAGGTCTTGCCCATTCATATCGAGTCAGCAGGGGGCTGGGTGGCTGTCGAAAAAGGTTTTTATGGGAAGATGAAAGTAAAGGAGGTCCAGGGAGAACAAGGGGCCACTCCAATTCAAAAGGTGGTGGAATCAGTCAAGGTTGGACAGATCGCCTTTGGAATTGAGTCTCCTGAGAATATTATTCGTGCTCGAGAAAAAGAAGGATTGACTGTGGTAGGCCTCAGTGTGGATTTTCAACTAAGCCCCATTCGCCTTATCAGTTGGAAACCAATTAGATCATCCAAAGATATCAAAGGAAAATTTGGAATCAGGCCTGGATATGAAACCCGGGTAAAATGTTTGGTCGGCAAGGGATGGGAAAAGCAAATCACCTTACAAAACCAAGGGGAGGATCTCCAACCCTGGCTCTCTGGAACCTGGACGATTGCTTCTGCCAGAACCTACAGCGAGTTGATTAGGGCCCAGCGGGAAGTCAAAAGATTGGGAAAGACTTTTTACACGATAGACTATAAAGACCTGGGGATCGATTGGATGGATAGTGTTCTCTTTTCTACCGAGGAGATCATTAAAAAATATCCAGAGATGGTCCAGACCCTTGTGACAGGGAGGTATAAAGGTTTTCAATGGGCGATCGTTCACCCCATTGAGGCGTTTGAAATTTTAAAAAAGATCAGTGAAAATTTTGATCTGGCCTATGAGATGGATGCATTGGATCCAGTCAGGGCCTTGATGATCACTGAAGATACAAAGAGGTATGGGTTGGGATATATTCAACCTAAGAAATGGGAGAATGTAGCCAGGGATATGTTTAAGGTGGGGCTCTTAGAGAGGATGCCGGAGGTAAAAAAGGTTTATACAGAGAGATTTCCCAGTGGAGTGATGCCCAAATAATAATCAAGCACCAAACATCACCATCATCAAATCAATTCCAATCCTCCAGATCCAGACTTATCCTTTTCGTTTAGACGATTTGGGTGGAGGTGGTATTGGAGAATTGGGATTGGGTGATTAGATTCTTACATGTTTAAGTCTGAGAATTTATCTCTAACACTTGAGAAAAAATGGTGTCATGCTGAACTTGGTTCAGCATCTTGTTTTGTCCAAAAGGTGAGATCCTGAAACGAGTTCAGGATGACAAGTCTGTTAAATT
>CAZFDM010000117.1:0-9490 GCA_964517975.1 uncultured Syntrophaceae bacterium | reverse complement strand
TCCCCCTATTCCCCATTCTCCCATTCTGTGTTCAGGAGGCCCTATCTACCGCTTTGGGTGATGAGCGGAAAAACTCCATTGGTGAATTTTTTCAGGGAGAAGAACTCACCTATGCCATTAGCGTTTGGCCACTGGGTCAAGTGGCCTTAGGACGATTGAGTTTCAAAGAGTTAGGGCAGAAAGGTCAATATATGGCCACTCTTCAGGGAGAAACCTTGGGGATCCTCGGGTGGGTTGCTCGATATCGGACGGATACCTATCGGTCCATTATGCAAGAAATTGAAGGAGGAAGACGCCTGAGGTCCTTATTGTTTGAGGAGAATGTCAAGATTGGAAGCAAATTTAGATGGGGAACTCATCTCTTTGATTATTCAAATAGAAAATGGATTAAGACGAGAAGAAAGAAAGATGGGACCATTACAAGGCGTGAGGAGACAATCCCTTCAGGGATGATCTACGACGATTTCATTACTGCCTCTTATAATTTTCGATATGGCGTCTATGGAGAGATTGAGAGGGGAAGAAAATATCGGGTAGATACCTTTCCTAAAAAAAACGTTACCCATTACGAAGTCCTCGTGGCAGGCAAGGAAGAAGAAGAACAGAAAAGAAGATTGGAGAAGATGAAAGAGGGAAAAGAATATTTTGTTAAACTCTTTCTGGATCCAGAGATCACTCATTCCAAAGAGGGGGTCATTGAGGGATGGCTCTCCAAAGAGTTTTATCCCATAGAAGGAAAGGTAAAAGATGTGATTCTCTTCGGAGATGTGACGGGAAAGTTGATCAAGAATACAAGAAAATAAAGTTCGGAGTTAATCCCGAATTTCGCAACCCACCATCTGCAATAAGAGGATGGATACCCAATCTCGATATCTTAGGCTTCATCGGAAGGATATTGCCTATTTTAAATTCGTCATCGAATCCTATGAGGGAATGGCAGTGGTGAGAACCCATGACCCGAAAGAGGCAGTGGTTGAGCTGATGGTGGCTCCAGGATGGGAGAAGGATTTGGAGAAAGTCATAGAAGGACTCCGAAAGGAGATCCCACTTGAAGAGGTATCGTTTTCCAAATTTCAAAATCCAAATCCTAAATGAATATCAAAGTCCAAATTTTTTTTGATTTTCACTTGAAATTTAAGAATGATTGAAGCAATCCCATACCAGAAGATTCTGAGGGAGGCCTTAAAGGAGGGAGGAGAATTTGCTGACCTTTTCTTTGAACAGACCCATTCGGTGGCCATTGTTTGTGAAGAGGGTCGAATCGAGAAGATCATCTCTGGGATTGATATAGGAGTAGGGCTTCGTGTCCTTTCAGAGGGAAGGACTTTTTACAGTTTTACCAATCAGGTTGGGGAGGAAGATCTCCTTCAATTGGCCCAAGTGGTAAGCAGGGCAGTAAGGGAAGACCGAAACGGCAGGGTCATCGATTTTACCCATCCTCCATCTCTTGTCCAATCCTCTCGCTTCGTCCTATCCCCTCCTCTATGGACGATAGAAAAAGATCCCAAGACCATTGCAATCCAAGAGAAGGTGGGAATGGTGAAAAAGGCGGATGAGGTGGGCAGGAGACTGGATCCCCATATCCGTCAGGTAAAAGTTCTCTACCGTGATTACAACCAAATCCTCTCTATTGCTAATTCAGAAGGGATATGGGTTAGGGATGAACGAATCGGTACACTCTTCTCGGTTCAGGTCGTATCTGCGGAAGGAGATATTATCCAAACAGGATATGAGCCGGTGGGAGGGAGAGTAGGGTTTGAACTCTTTAACCAACATCCTCCAGAGGAGGTGGCCCAAGTGGCAGCCCAAAGGGCTCTTTTGATGCTGAGAGCCCGAAAGGCGCCTTCAGGAAGGATGACGGTAGTCTTATCAAGCCAGGCAGGGGGGACGATGATCCATGAGGCCATTGGCCATGGATTGGAGGCCGATTTGGCTCAAGAGGGTCTCTCTGTTTATTCTAAGAAGATTGGCCAAACAGTGGCCTCTCCATTGATTACAGTGGTGGATGACCCCACGCTTCCTCAAAAAAGAGGATCCTACGTTTTTGATGATGAAGGGACACCTTCTCGAAGGACCCTCTTAGTGGAAAAGGGGATCTTGAAGGGATATCTTTACGATCGATTGACTGCCTTTAAGGATGGAGTTGAACCGACCGGCAATGGACGGAGGGAATCCTACCGTTACAAACCCATCCCAAGAATGAGCAATACGATGATCCTTCCAGGAAAATCAAAACCCGAGGAGATCATTCGTTCCGTGGAGAAGGGATTGTGGGTGAAGAAGATGGGTGGAGGGCAGGTGAATACAGTCAACGGAGACTTTGTTTTCGAAGTAAGCGAAGGATATCTGATTGAAAAAGGATGTGTGGGCGAAGCCGTGAGAGGAGCGATTCTTACTGGCAACGGCCCTCAGATCCTAAAGGATATTGATATGGTGGGCGATGACCTGGGATTTGGAATTGGGACTTGTGGAAAGGATGGCCAGGGTGTCCCTGTCTCGGATGCTCAGCCCACGCTAAGAATTCCTGAACTGGTCGTTGGAGGACAGGAGAAAATGGGTTAATAATGTGAGGGGGAGATGAAACCTTCTTCCCCCCATCATCCTGAAAGCCCCATCAGACCCCAAAACCTGCCCTATGCAGGTGGTGCTAAGCGCTCAACAATTCTGTGAAGGAAATAGGGGAATTAATTCTCCTCAATCGTACCAGATAACCTTTCCAATTTTACCTTCGAGATTCTCTGCCCAATCATTTCTGAAATGGTGATCTTCTTTCCTTCCACTTCCACCTCATCTCCAACCTGTGGAATCTTTTGGAGCATGGTCATCAAAAACCCACCTAAGGTTTCGTATTCAGGGGATTCAGGGAGAAGAATCTGATAGTCTTCCTTTAAATCCCTCAGGCTTAGGGAGGCATCAATGGAAAGGGCCCCATCAGCAAGTTGGATGACAGGACTTTCTATATCATGCTCGTCCCTGATCTCCCCAACGATTTCCTCAATCAGATCCTCAATGGTTACCAGACCCGAAACCCCCCCATATTCATCCACTACCAACGCCATATGAATTCTCCTCTTTTGCATCTCTCTCAAGAGAAGACTGATCTTCATTGTCTCGGGGATGAAGAATGGGGGGCGGATGGTTTTTCGGATATCGACCGTCCCTGTTTTGGCTAAAGTGGTCAGGAAGTCCTTAGCGTTTAGGATTCCACGGATATCATTGAGTTCCTTTCCATACACAGGATAACGGGAAAATTGTTCCTCTTCGATTAAAGAAAGAATCTCTTGGAGAGATTGCTCAATCTGGATGGCAACGATCTGAGTATTAGGAACCATCACCTCCTTGGCCGACATCTCTGTAAATTCGAAGACGCTCTGGAGGATCTTCTCTTCAGTGGGTTCAAAGACCCCGTGTTTCCCTCCTTCTTTGATGAGCAACCTCACCTCTTCCTCACTGATATAGGCCCTTTCAGTGAAGGGTTTTCTGCCAAAAGGCAGGAGCACCAAAGCGGTGCTAAAGGTAAGTAACTTTACAAAGACGGAGGCAATTTTAGAGAAGAGGTCAATGCTCTTTGCAGTCCATAGCCCAATAGTTTCCGGATGCATCAGGGCAATGGACTTAGGAACGAGTTCCCCAAAGATCACCGAAAAATAGGTAATGATGACCACCACTATCCCTATGGCAATGGGTTCAGCACCAAGAGAGATAAATTTAATGGGAAGACCCTGGAACAGGGGTTTGATGATTTTCACGGCGGTGGCTCCACCAACGGCTGAAGCCAGGACCCCAACCGTAGTGATTCCAATCTGAATCGTGGCCAAGAATCGATCAGGTTCTTCTTTTAATCTTAAAAAAACTTCTGCATTTCTTTTTCCACTTTCTGCCATTTCCTGGATCCGGCTCTTTCTCGCTGCGACCACCGCAATCTCTGTGCCGGATAGATAACCATTGAAAAGAATTAAGATGGAAATAAGAAGGATCTCGTAAAGTAGATTCTCCATTTTGTCCTCCCAGATCTTGAAAGAAGACAGGAAAAAGGGGATCAAAAACCCATCAGGAATATACTAAAACTGGATTTGCCTAAGCCTCTCAATCGCCTCCTTGAGTCTTGATTCGTCCACCGTGAGGGCCATCCGGATATAACCCTCTCCTGCTTCACCAAAACCGTTTCCAGGAGTGGTGACAATCCCGGCCTGTTCGAGAAGAAGGGTGGCAAATTGAGCAGAGGTGTATCCTTTCGGGACTTGAATCCAGAGGTAGAAAGTAGCCTTTGGAGGCTCGACCTCCAATCCAATTTCTCGAAGCCCTTGGACCATAACATCTCTCCGGTTTTGATAGATTTGGATGGTTTCTAAAAGTGGGGTTTCAAAATGACTAAACGCCTCGATTCCAGCTTCCTGGATCGCTTGAAAAAGACCGGAGTCGATATTCGTCTTTACCCTTCCCAACCCAGAAATAATCTCAGGATGGCCCACCGCGAATCCGATTCTCCATCCTGTCATATTAAACGTCTTCGAGAGAGAATGAAATTCAATTCCGACCTCTTTGGCTCCTTTGATCTCCATAAAACTAATTGGCCGATATCCATCAAAGGCAATCTCAGAATAGGCGGCATCATGACAGACAATGATTTCATATCGTTGAGCAAACTCTACCACCTCTTCAAAGAAAGGCCTTTCCGCGATCGCTGAGGTTGGATTATTGGGATAGTTGATGAAAAGAAGTTTTGTTTTTCCAACGATCCTCTTCGGGATATCCGAAAAGTTGGGAAGAAATCCATTCTCTTTTCGAAGGGGTAAAAAATACGGAATCCCTCCTGCAAATAGAGTGGAGACCCGATAGACAGGATAACCTGGTGAGGGGACCAGGACATAATCTCCTGGATTGACAAAGGCCAACGGAATGTGGGCGATCCCTTCCTTTGAGCCAATCAAGGAGAGGACCTCTTTGATTGGGTCGAGTTTTACCCCAAATCTTCTTTCATACCACTGAGCGATAGCCGTTCTGAATTCAATCATCCCCTCATAGGAAGGATAACGATGGTTTCGAGGATCTTCTGCTCCCTTTTTTAACCGTTCAATGATCGGTTTAGGGGTGGGGAGGTCTGGATCCCCAATACCAAGGTCGATAAGATCCATGCCTTTTCTCTTCATCTCTTCTTTCTTCCTATCGATTTCTGCAAAAAGATAAGGGGGAATTTGATCAATCCGTTTTGCCATTTCAATCTTCATCTCAATCTCCTTTTTCTCCAGGCGATCCTTCTAAGGGGTTCAAAAAGTATCTTAAAGGCTTTAGGAAAGAGATTCAAGAAAAAATTCTTCTCAAAAGGAACTCCCTCCCTTCCTTTTCCGTCGCCCCTTTTTCGGAGAAGATTTTGTTATTGACAATCCAACCCCTTCCTATCATAATGGTATAAATTTTTGAGAGATCTATTATGAAGAGAAAAATATTTAGATGGTTTTTTTACCTCCCCATCCTCTTGATCCTTCTCTTGGGGTGTGCAGGAAAGAAGAAGGAGATCAAAACTATCGAGGGAGATCCTGAGATCCTTTATAAGAGGGCTTTGGCTCAGTTCAATAAAAGGAATTATTCCGAGGCATTAAAGTTGTTCGAACAGATTAAGGCAAGTTTCCCAGATAGTCCACCTTATACGATATGGGCGGAACTCAAAATTGCAGATTGTCATTTCTTAAAGAAGGATTATGTGGAGGCCATTGCCGCTTATGAGGAGTTTAAAAAGTTTCATCCTACCCATGAAGAAATCCCTTATGTCCTATACCAAATTGGGCTCTCTTATTTCAACCAGATGCGAACCCTGGATCGAGATCAAACCTTCACGAAAAGGGCCCTCTCCAATTTTGAGTATTTGGTAGCCAATTATCCACCCAGCATCTTTACAGAAAAGGCTTCTGAGAAAGTAGGAATCTGTAAAAAGAGGTTATTTGACCATGAGTTCTACATTGGAAATTTCTATTATAAGAAGGGAAAATACCAAGCGGCTGCCTCCCGATTTGAGGGACTTTTGGAAAAATTCCCCAAAAATCCAGAGGAGGATAAAGCCCTCTATTTTTTAGGGAAAAGTTACATTGAGTTAGAAAAGGGAGAGAAGGCCATCGAGTCCTTTTCACGAATTGTTAAAGAATATCCCAAGAGCATTTACTTTAAAGAGGCCAAATCAATCGTTGATCATGGGGTAAGGAGTAAAAAGGCTACTGAAAAGACCAAACTTAAGGAGGCTAAAAAAGAAAGGGCTGAACCAGAGACTATTGTCATGGTTCGATTTGAAGAAGAAGGGAAACAGCCCCTTTCCTTAGAGGAGGAGAAGAGGAAGGAGTTGAAAGAGAGAGAAAAAAGGGTTGCCCCTCTTCCATTAACCTCCGAACCAGTAAAACCTGTTCTACCAAAAGAAGAAAGAAGAATGGAGACCCTTTCCATTCCAGGAGAACCCTTCCAGGAAGGTCGTATTCCATCTCTTCCTCCCCAAACTCAACCAAAGTTAGAAGTGGTCCCTGAGGAGGAGAAGAGAGTGGCATCTCCACCTTCTCCATTGACTCTGTCTCAATCTCCTCCATCTCCCAGTGTTTCAAAAATAGAAGTAGAATTGAGACCCGAGGAGGAGAAAAGAGTAGCAGCCCTACCAACCACCCCTTTCCCCCTTGATGAGAAGGTGAAAGCCAAAAGAGAAATCCTCCCAGAACCGAAGAAGACAAAGACGGTAGAGACTGGTCAACCCATTGATATTGTTTCAGATAGTGTAGAGACCTACTCGAAAGAGAACTTGATTATCTTTAAAGGCAATGTCATGGCCCGCCAGAAAGATTTTGTCATCTATGCGGATTCCATAGAGGCTGTGATCATTGAAGATGGAAAGGGAATTGAAAAAGTGATTGCAGGGGGCAATGTAAAGATCCAGCAAGGGGTTCGCGTGGCGAGTTGTCAAAAGGCAATTTTTTACAATCTTGATCAGAAAGTCATCCTTACAGGTAATCCCAAGATCTGGGAAGGGGATAATGTCGTCTCAGGAGATGAGATTATTTTTGATATCGAAAAGAGTCGAATTGAAGTAAAGGGAGGACCGGGTCAGCGAGGAAAGGCAAAGATTTTTCCCGGAGAAGAAATGGAAAAGTCGAAATGAGTTAAACCCCCTAATCCTATCTATCTTATATTTCTTTTTTCCACGAAAGTTTTTAAGAGTCGAAACCCCCAGAGTTTTTGAACAAAAATATCAGAAATCTAAAAGAAGATTTCTGAAAAAGTATATAATAATCAATTTCCAGTATAGAAGGGTTTTGAACCTTATCCTCCCATATAAAAAAGGACTTTTTCAGAGCTCTCTAAAAAAAGACTTGACATTTAAAAAGACCTTTCCCATAATTAGTCCATTGTAAGTTGTAAGGAGTTGTTTTTGTTTGAAATAAAGAAGGCCACCACAGTCCGATTCAAAACGAAGGTGGCTTTTTTTATTTGGACCCAAGGCTATTACAACTTACGTAAGTTAAAGAATGAAAGGAGGTGAGTTGTAGTGGCCAGAGGTCGAGTCAAATGGTTTAATGACAAAAAAGGCTATGGGTTCATCTCAAGAGAGAACGATAGTGATATTTTTGTCCATTTCTCCGCCATCAAAAAAGATGGTTTTAAAACCCTCAATGAAGGCGATGAAGTGGAGTTTGAAATCTCAAATGGACCCAAAGGATTACAGGCGACCAATGTGACCATTTTGAGTTAAACCCCAAATGGGAGAAGATGGACGTTAAAAACCCCAGGATTGAAACTGGGGTTTTTTCTTCTCCATCTTAGGAGATTGGATTGAGGGAAAGAGGAATGACTTAATCCTCGGTCCTTACACTTTTTATACCCTGAAAGGTTGTTGGAGATTGAAAATGTCCGAGATTAAATCTACTTTGGAGTTAGCCCTCGAGAGGACCAAGAAGATAGGTATTTCCGACGAAGAAAGACAAGAGATCAAACAAAAAGAGGTCTTGCAAAAAGTCTCAAGCCTTTCTCACCGATATCGGGAAGGAACTTCTTCTCTCCATGAGATATTGAAGGAGATTGAAAAAATAGATGGAAAGAACCGCCCGTTGGTAGTAAAAACTCTTCTTGACCAGTGGATCGAAACCCTTTCATTGGATGACGAAGGGGAGAGACTTTTTAAAGGAATTGAATCTCTCAAACATCGAGACACCGGCGAGATAAAACAGAAATTCTATGATCTCCTCTCTCTCTACCGAGAAGAAAAGGAAGAGATGAAAAAGGGGGTGAGGGCTCAACTGCTGGAGATCCTAAGGAAAGAGCATATCTACGGAAGCGCTGTGGAACCTAAAGTCGACGGGAACGAACTCTATAAAAAAGAAAGTCTGAAATTGGACCAAACCTATAGGGTAAGATTGGAAGAACTCAAAGAAAAGTTGAAAACCCTTTAGAAAAAGGTATCCTCAGAGATGTGTGTGTGAATCCGCGGCCTCCCTAAAGCCATAGGGAATAGGTCTCAAGCCCATTTTTTATATAGGTTTATAAATAGATATAAAAATTCTGGCGGATGAACTCAAAATTCTGAAGGACCATCTCTTTTCCCATAACGACCTCTCCATGTCCTGGCAGTAAGAGGTCAATATCGAGTTGAGAAAGCCTCTCAATGCTTCTCATTAAGAGTTTGGAATCCCCCTCAAGAAAATCGGTTCTTCCGATTCCTCCATAGAAGATGACATCCCCGGTAAATAGGACTTTTTGCTCAGGCCAATACATGGAAAGGGAGCCAGGAGAATGACCAGGCGTTTCATAAATTTTAAAAATCTTCTCCCCTAAATGGAGGTCTCCTTCTTTCAGATAAAAATCAATTCGAAATTTGGGAATCGGTTGCCCCATCATTTCAAAGAGATATCTTCCACTTTCTACTAAGTATCGCTCCTCTTGCCGAGCCATGGCAATCCTGACGGGTTTATCTAAAAAGGCCTCAAGACCTTCAAAATGATCAGGATGAGAATGGGTCAGGATGACCAGATTGATCTTTTCAGGAGAAATCCCATCCTCCTCTATACGATGGAAGAGGTTGGATACATGGCGAGAATGGCCTGGATCGATAAGTGCCGTTACCTCTCCCTGGATCAAATAGGTGTTACAATTATTCTCATAGGGATCCTGCCATAAGTAAGCATAGAGGTCTTTTTCAATTTTCATTGCCTTCCCCGAGGGCTAATCCTCATTTTAAAAAGATTAAAATGAAAGGCCTGATTTTGCAACCATATGGATCATCTGCTTATCGATCCTCGCATCATGAAACCCCAAAGAATCCAAAAATTAAATATAGTATCACAGGTGGAAAAGGATTATAATAATGAATTTAGGAACAGAGGTAATCCCTCACTGAAGCGGGGAATATATATTGTCCCGAGAAGGATGCCTCCGAAAATCTTAGAACGCGGATCAAATTGATATCTCTTTGGGTAGGGCTAACAGTGATGATAATAATGGGGTTATTAAGAGTGATAGGGTA
>CAZFDM010000116.1:0-6108 GCA_964517975.1 uncultured Syntrophaceae bacterium | reverse complement strand
GAGGCCCTTCAGAATAATCCTGAAATCCTTGCCTCGAAAAAGAAATGGGAAGTCTTTAAAGAGAAGATTCCTCAAGCCCGTGCACTTCCTGATCCGATGTTAGGTTTCGGAATCATCAGCCTTCCTACAAATTTCAGTTTTAGGGATGAAGATATGACGATGAAAGAGATTTCAATATCACAGATGTTTCCCCTTTTTGGAAAGAGGAGATTGATGGGGGAGATGGCTGAAAAGGAGGCAGAGGCAGTCTTAAGTGAAATTCATGAGAAAGCAAATAAGATTATTAAAGAGGTGAAATCCACCTATTTTGATCTATCCAACAATTATCGATCGATGGAAATCACTCAGAGAAATAAAGAGATTCTTGAGAATTTTGTAAAAATTGCAGAAACCCAGTATGGGGTAGGAATGGCGATACAACAAGATGTCATTAAGGCACATATAGAAGTTTCAAAAATGGTTGATGAATTGATCATGTTGGCCCAAAAAAGAAAAGCACTCGAGGCAAAGCTAATCGCCCTCTTAAATCGCCCACCCGAAAGTTCGATCGGAAGACCAGAAGAGGTCCAGTTCAGAAAGATCCCATTATCTATGGAAGAACTTCAAAAAATGGCGGTGGATATTAATCCCACTTTACAAGGGATGAAGAAGATAATTGAAGCAAAACAAAAGGCCTATGAACTTGCCAAAAGGGAATATTATCCTGATTTAACCGTAAAGTTTGCTTATGGTCAGAGGGATAATAGCCCAGAAATGAAACGAAGGGATATGTTGACAGGGATGATGGAGATAAATATCCCCATCTTCTATAAATCGAAACAAGATAGAAAGGTGGCAGAGACAAAGGCAGATATCCAGAGCGTTGAGGCTCAATATCGAGCAATGAGGAATGAGATATTTTTTATGATCACGGATATGGCCTCAATGCTTCAGCGAACTGAGAGGCAGATAGAACTTTATAAAACAGGTATCATCCCGCAGGCAAACCTTCAGGTAAGTTCAGCCATGAGTGCTTATAGAGTAGGGAAGGTGGATTTTATGACGCTTCTGGATAGCCAGATGACTCTTTATAAATATGAGTTAGAGTACTATCTTGCACTCACAGAGTATGAAAAGAATATGGCAAATTTAGAGGCGCTTGTTGGAAAAGAGATCTTTCAAAGGGGGGAAGGAAGATGAAAAGATTAAAATATATTTCGTGGTTTATCCTGATTTTTTTGATATTGGGGTGTCAAAAAGCAGAAAAGACAGGGTCCCATAGAGAGGTCTATAACGAAGGGGTTAAACAAGAGGAAAAGAAGACAGGTTTGACAAAAAAGAATGATCTCATGGAAGAAATGAAGGGATTGACCCTGGAATCAATCCAGAAAGAGGGGAAAATGAAGGAAGTCACTCCCGGGACGGTCCAGATTACACCTGAACGTCAGCAATTGATTGGAGTCAAATTTGGGATAGTAGAAATGAGACCTCTTGAGAAGGTGATTCGAACTGTGGGGAGGGTGGATTATGACGAGAGGAAGGTAGTCACAGTTTCTCCAAAAATTGGGGGGTGGATTGAAGACCTCTATGTGGATTTCACAGGAAGGTTTGTTAAAAAGGGAGAACCTCTTCTTACAATCTATAGCCCAGAATTGGTCTCTACTCAAGAAGAATATCTTATTGCCCTTCGCGCAAGAAAAGATCTTATAAAGAGTCCATTTCCGGAAGTAGCAGAAAGTGGTAATTCTTTGGCAGAATCTGCAAAACGTCGTCTTAAGTTATGGGATATAAGCGATGATCAGATCAAAGCCATTGAAGAGAGCGGACAGGCCCAAAAGACACTCACTCTCTATTCTCCTTTTACTGGATTTGTCCTTGAAAAGATGGCCTACAAAGGAATGAATGTCATGCCTGGGATGGCACTGTTTAAAATTGCTGATCTCTCAGTGGTATGGCTCTATGCGGATATCTACGAATATGAACTTCCCTTTATCAGAGTAGGACAGCAGGCGGCGATCCAGCTTTCCTATCTTCAGGGAGAGACCTTTACCGGAAAGGCGATCTATATCTATCCCTCTCTGGATCCCAATACTCGAACAGCAAAGGTGAGATTTGAATTTCCCAATCCCCATGGAAAACTAAAACCAGAGATGTATGCAAATGTTGAAATCAAGGTTCACTTGGGAAGAAGGCTGGTTGTGCCCGAAGGGGCAATTATTGATACCGGTCTCAGGCAGATGGCCATTGTGGATAAGGGCAATGGCTATTTTGAACCGAGAGAGGTAATGGTGGGGGCGAAAGTGGATGATTACTATGAGATCATTAAAGGCCTAAAAGCAGGAGAGAGGGTGGTGACAAGCGCCAACTTTCTTATTGACTCCGAATCGAAGTTCAAGGAGGCTGTAGGCGCTCCGGGCCACGCCCATTAATCCTAATCTGGCCTAGCCGGAGCAAAGTAGGTTTTTGGAGGTTAAGAAATTCGAAATCCGAATATCGAAATCCGAAACAAATCCGAAATCGAAATGTTCAAATGTCCGAAACGAAAAAGTCTTGAAGTTTTGGATTTAGAACATTTGAGATTGTTTCGAATTTCGGATTTCGTGATTCGGATTTTAAAATGCTCTATGGCAAACCATTTTGAGTGCAATTTCATTTCTAAACGCCTAAAACCCTAAAGGGAGTCCGTTATGATCGAAAAGATTATTGAGATTTGCGCGAAGAACCGGTTCTTAGTTTTCACCGTCGTTCTTCTGGTGATGTTGGGAGGGGTCTATTCGATCCAGCATATCCCTCTTGATGCCGTTCCAGACATTTCTGATGTCCAGGTGATTGTCTATACCCCATGGGAGGGAAGAAGTCCGGATCTCATTGAGGATCAGGTAACCTATCCTATTGTTTCCGCTCTGATCTCAGTGCCCAAAGTGAGGACCGTGAGGGGATTTTCTGACTTTGGATTCTCCTATGTTTATGTAATTTTCGAAGATGGGACAGATATCTATTGGGCCAGGTCAAGAGTTTTGGAATATTTGCAACAGATCTCTGGAAGGCTTCCAGAAGGGGTCAACCCAGGGCTCGGACCCGATGCTAGTGGAGTAGGATGGGTCTATACCTATGCCTTGGTGGATGACAGTGGTAAACATAATCTTGCTGACTTGAGAACCCTTCAGGATTGGTATCTCCGCTATGCCTTGGCCAGTGTGGAGGGAGTGGCAGAGGTCGCCAGTGTGGGAGGGTTTGTCAAACAGTACCAAATTCATGTCGATCCCAATCGGATGTCAGCCTATGGGATTTCTCTCAGAGAAGTGATGGAGCGAGTTAGAATGTCGAATGCGGATGTGGAGGGAAGGCTTCTTGAATTCGGTGGCAGGGAATATATGGTGAGGGGACGTGGATACATTAAATCAATCGAAGATATCCAGAAGATCGTGGTTCGCAGTCGTCAGGGAACCCCAATCCTTCTTCAAGACATTGCTCAGGTAAGCCTTGGTCCTGAGATTCGAAGAGGCATAGTGGAGTTGGATGGGAAGGGAGAAGTGGTTGGTGGGATCGTGGTGATGCGATTTGGGGAAAATGCTCTCCAAGTAATCGATCGCGTTAAAAAGAAGATAGAAGAAATCAGCCCTGGATTTCCAGAAGGAGTGAAGGTGGTCACCACTTATGATCGTTCTGAACTTATTCGGCTCTCCATTGCTAATCTCCAGAAAACGCTCCTCATCGAGATCGTCGTAGTCAGTTTGGTCATCATCATTTTTCTTCTCCATTTTCGTTCTGCATTTGTTCCCATTTTTGCATTACCGATCGCTGTGATTGCATCGTTTATCCCCATGTATTTTTTAAAACTGACATCGAACATCATGTCACTTGGAGGAATTGCCCTCTCCATCGGCGTGCTTGTGGACGCTTCGATCGTCATGGTGGAGAACGGCTATCGCCATCTCTCAGAGGGCAAGGAGGAAGACCGAAAGGATAGCAGAGCCACTATTATCCGGGCGTGTCAGCAGGTGGGGCGGGGCATCTTCTTCTCTCTGATTATTATTATCATCTCCTTTATCCCTGTCTTCATGCTTGAGGCTCAAGAGGGAAGGCTTTTCCGTCCCCTCGCCTTTACCAAGACCTTTGCAATGGCGGCCTCTTCGATTCTGGCGATCACGCTTGTTCCCGTCTTAATGACCTTCTTTTTAAAAGGAAAACGCCTCAAACCCGAAGCCGAGAATCCGATCTCAAGATTCTTTCGATGGTTCTATGAACCTGTCATCCACTTTGTTTTGAGATTCAAGAAGATAGCACTATTCATCAATTTTCTCATCATTCCTTTGAGCGTCATTCTGTTACTCAGGATCGGAAGCGAGTTCATGCCCCCCCTCTACGAGGGGACGATCTTCTACATGCCCATCACCAGCCCCGGAATTTCGGTCACCGAGGCAGGAAGACTCCTTGCCATTCAAGATAAAATTCTCAAGAGCTTTCCTGAAGTTCATACCGTCTTTGGAAAGGCGGGCCGTGCAGAGACCTCTACGGACCCGGCTCCTTTCAGCATGATGGAGACAACGGTCCAACTCAAGCCGAGAGAAGAGTGGAGAAAGGTAAGAAAAGATTATTCATCCCTGCCCGAATGGCTTAGACCACTTGCCGAAAAGCTACTTGGAACCCATCGAAGGATTACCTACGAAGAGCTCGTGGAAGAAATGGATCGAAAGATGCAATTTCCCGGACTTCAAAATGCCTGGACCATGCCCATCCGAGCCAGGATTGATATGCTGACCACAGGAATCAGGACTCCTGTGGGGATCAAAATTTCTGGCCCTGATTTAAAGACGATCGAAGAGATAGGCCTCCATATTGAGGCCATTCTCAAAGAAGTGTCTGGAACGAGAAGCGTCTATGCAGAGAGGGTGGCAGGGGGATACTTCACGGATATTAAGATCAACCGAGAAGCGATTGCCCGATATGGTCTGACTGTGGCCGAAGTGCAGGAGGTGATCCAGTCTGCTTTGGGTGGGATGAATATCACTTGGACTGTTGAAGGGAGAAAGCGATATCCCGTGAATATCCGTTACCCAAGAGAACTCCGGGATGATATAGAGAGGACCAAAAGGATATTGGTTCCGGCAAGGGGAGGAGGCGCCTCAGGGATGCAATCGATGGCTGGTTCTTCACCCTCTGTATTCCATATCCCTCTTGGACAATTGGCAGAGATCAGCCACACCACCGGTCCTGCCATGATCCGGGATGAGGATGCTATGCTCGCCGGTTATGTCTATGTGGATGTGACCGGAAGGGACATCGGTGGATATGTAGAGGAGGCGAAGAGGGTGATTCAGGAGAAATTGAAACTTCCGACAGGGTATTCCCTTTCCTGGAGTGGTCAGCATGAGTTTCAGGTCAGAGCAAAGGAGCGGTTAAAGATCCTGATGCCCATCGTCTTTTTTGTTATCTTCATCCTTCTCTATATGACCTTCCGTTCGATTTCAGAATCGATCATCTTGATGGTTGCCGTTCTCTATGCAATGACCGGAGGCGTCATCCTCCAATATCTCCTCGGATACAATTTCAGCGTGGCGGTTTGGGTGGGTTATATCGCCCTCTATGGGATTGCGGTGGAGACTGGTGTGGTGATGATCATCTATCTTCACGAGGCTTTAAACAAACGTCTTGCAAAAGGGGAGATTACAAAGCAGGACATCCACGAGGCCACGGTGGAGGGTTCGGTCCTCAGGCTCCGCCCGAAGTTAATGACCGTCGGGACAACCCTGATCGGTCTGGTTCCCATCATGTGGTCTTCAGGTGTGGGTGCGGATGTAATGAAGCCCATTGCCGCTCCCATCATCGGGGGTCTTTTGACTTCGACCATTCATGTGCTGATCATTACCCCCGTCATCTTTGCCATGGTAAAGGAGAGGACTTTGAAGAAAGGGAAGTTAAAAGCAGCGGAAATGAAAATTTAAAGACCAGGAGATACAGAGGGAAATGGAAAGATGCTATTTTCCTTGAAGAAAATAAAAAATATGAAAGCATAAATTTTTTAGAGAAGAAGGAGGTTCATACTATGAAAAAGTCTTTATCCGTTTTAGGAATCATGGTGGTGGGTTTGTTAGTTTGTTCTTCCGTCTCCCTGGCACAGCATAGTCA
>CAZFDM010000115.1:0-1937 GCA_964517975.1 uncultured Syntrophaceae bacterium | reverse complement strand
TCACGCCGCTGAGAAGGTGAGGGGTAATTGAGAAAAAGGATGCGACCAAGTTCCTGATAAGGATGGGAGGTTAAAGCATGCGAGAGAAGGTTCCAACACGGAAGGAAGCCTTAGAACTTCTTCATCGATATAATGAAACCGATAGCCTTCGCAAACATGCCCTTGCGGTTGAAGGGGTGATGCGATTCATCGCTCGAAAGCGGGGAGAGGATGAAGAGAAGTGGGGAATCATCGGCCTCATCCACGACCTCGATTATGAAAAGTTCCCTGACCAGCACTGCACAAAAACTGAAGAAATCCTTAGAGAGGAAGGATGGCCTGAGGAATATATCAGGGCAGCTATTTCTCATGGATGGGGTATCTTCTCTAATGTCACACCCCAGACCGATTTGGAAAAGTATCTTTATACCATCGATGAACTTACAGGGCTTGTCGCCACCACTGCTCTTATTCGTCCTTCAAAAAGCGTCCTTGATGTTCAAGTCAAATCCGTAAAAAACAAATGGAAGGACAAAAGATTTGCTGCGGGGGTGGATAGGGCTGTCATTGAAAAGGGAGCAGCCATGCTTCAGATCCCACTTGAGGAAATCATCGAGGATACGATTAAGGGAATGCAAGAGGTTGCTGAGGCTATCGGTCTAAAAGGAACTCTGGAATGACCTCACTCAACCAGGTAAGGGTTAAACGAATGATAACGGTGTTCGGATAAAGGATGAAGTTCAAACCTTCCCAACAGGAATAATATAGAGGGGCTCCTCCTTAATTCCAAGAACCTCCTTGACCTCTTGATCATCAAAGGCTCCAATCATGACCGTTCCCAAATTTAATGCAACCGCTTGAAGAGAAATATTCTGTCCGACATGGCCCACTTCCATATGGACATATCGAACACCCCTCTGACCATAATAAGCGGTTGTCCTTGAATAATCTGCAGCAATGATCATACTAACAGGTGCCCTTTCAATCATCCTTTGCTCCAGTGCAGACCGACATAATCTTTTCCGAAGATCTTCCTCCCCCAATTTTTCAAGACTGTGTCTTAACCCATGGTAGTGAAAAAGTCCTGGCTCCATCCCTTCAACTTCTCCTGCTACCAGATAAACCTCCAGGGGATAGGTTGCCCCTGCAGAGGGTGCCGTTCTTCGATAAAGATTTTTCCCCGAACCTGCCCACAGAATCTGTGAAACCTCATCGATGTGCAAGGCTTTTCTTTTATAATCTCTTACTGATCTCCTTCTCCATAGTGTCTCTTCAATGGATACCAACCCTTTCTCATTTGGCTTTGGAAGGGTTATTTCCTTTGACATAACATCGCCCCTCTAAAAAATTAAAAAAAGATTTTTATCTGTCTTAACTTATCTTGAAACCCTGACCGACCACCTTCATCATTTCTAAAAACTCTTCTTTGGTGAACACTCCCTTTTGAACCAGCCAATTGCCATCGTCTCTTAGATCCAACTCGCTGGGTACAACAAAAATCGATTGTTTATCCTTCACCTTATTCCCAAAAATTAATCTTGCCCATTTCAACCCGGACTCCACCTGTGTCATCCCTCTCAGGTTCTTCCTCCTCTCTATCAGCATACCCATAAAGTCCCCTTTTTTAAGTTCATAATTTTTGCTAAAGACTTTATAAACAATCATTTTTAATTCCTAAGGTTCAATTTTAGATTCTTACATGTCTAAGTCTGAGAATTTATCTTTAACATTTTGTTGCCCCCTCATCTCCTTCCTCTCCCCCGCTGGGGAGAGGAGAAGGGTATGCCGCCAAAGGCGAGCCTCGCCAAGGGCGGGGGGAAATTTCAAATATTTTTGGCTAGCTCTTTAACAATCTAAATAGAGAATTCTCTAATAAAAAAATTTTATAAAATTAGGGTTAAAGTGTCAATTGAAATTGTAAGGGGGATGTAATCCCTCACTGAAGCGTGGGAATATAT
>CAZFDM010000114.1:0-2457 GCA_964517975.1 uncultured Syntrophaceae bacterium | reverse complement strand
TGAAATCCTCTAAGGAATCTGACCTTCTCGGTCTTTTAAAGAAAAAAGGGAAGGACTAACCGTCTTTTTTCAAACATTTTCAACTCGAGAGTTCCGAAAAAGTCTGTAAAAAATTGGCGATGCATAGTGCCAAACCCTTCGAATGCAGTCACAAATGATTTTACTCGCTAATATTTGGGTTAAGAAAATTTGTAGGATTACCCTTACTCAGGTAAGGAACAAGTCTTTACCCTACCACTGTTGATTAGGGGCACGCCCTTACCCTAAATATTTATTAATTTTTTGTAGGGTAAGCCTTTATGGCTTACCGAATACCAGTAATTATCAATTTTCGGTAAGGGACAAGCCCTTACCCTACAATCGTTGACTTGTATCTGTTCGGGAGCTTTTTCAACCTCATACTCTATTGGAGTTTGATTTCATTATATCCTTTTTCAAAGGTCTCAACCCCCTCCCTTGACAGATAGAGAGAATTAAATTTAAAATTAATTTAAAAGGGAGGTGATGAAAATGAGATGGATGTTCCCCCATGCGACCCATTGCTCGACCTGTGGTTCGAGGCGATGGTCCTGAGCAAGACATTAAACTGCTCATCGGATGCTAAACCCTATTCAAGTTTTGTAGGGTATCAAGGCCGGAAGATTGACTGCCGGCCTTTTCTTTTGTTAGATTCTTACACATTGAAGTCTGAGAATTTATCTCTAACACTTGAGGACAAATGGTGTCATGCTGAACTTGGTTCAGCATCTTGTTTTGTCCAAAAGATGAGATCCTGAAACGAGTTCAGGATGACAAATCTTTGAAATTTCAAATATTTTTGTTAGATATTTTTAATAAAAAGTTGCCCATTCCTTCGAAAAGGGACAATTATGAGACAACCAAAAATAATAATCTATATTCTCTTTGTCCTCCTCTTCTCATTTCCCTTTACCCATGCCCACCCGGTTGAAATAAGAATCCTTCATATCAATGATTTTCATGGGTTTGCTGAACCCTACAAACCTCTTGGATCGGATCTCAGGGTAGGAGGCCTTCCCTATCTTGCGACCAGAGTCAAAGAGCTACGTCAGGAAAAACCCACGTTATTGCTTTCAGCAGGGGATATGATTCAGGGAAATAACTGGGCCAATCTTTTTTATGGAGAATCCGTGATCGAGTGGATGAATGAGATGAAATTTGATGCAATGGTGTTGGGTAACCATGAATTTGATTTCGGTCATGAGGTGCTTAGAAAGAGAATTTCAGAAGCAACATTTCCCGTTCTTGGAGCGAACGTTAACGGATTAAATGATATCCTTCCCTATATCATGAAAGAACTTACTGGGATTAAGATAGCCATCATTGGCATCGTCACTGAGGATGTTCCCCTGTCTACCCATCCTCGTAATGTGGTCGGTCTTAAGTTTACCTCTCCAATAGAAACGGTTAGAAAAATCGTTGAGACGTTAAAGAATAACGTAGACGTCATTCTTGTGCTTTCTCATATTGGGTTTTCAGGGGATCGGGTTTTAGCAGAGAAGGTAAAAGGAATTGATGTGATCGTGGGAGGACATTCCCATACTAAGATCGAAAGGCCCCAGAAGGTTGGCAATACCCTTATTGTTCAAGCCTGGGAGCATGGAAAGGCACTCGGAGTGTTGGACCTTACCCTCAAGGATAGAAGAATCCTTGATGTTAAAGGCCGTCTCGAAGAAATCAGGCCTGAAAGAGGAAGAGAGGATAGGGCGACCTCGATGATTGTGAAAAAATATGAAGAGAGGATGAATGCCCTTCTTAACGAGAAGATCGGAGAAGCGGAAGTGGATCTTGATGGAGAGAATGTGAGAAGAAGAGAGACCAACCTTGGAAACTTTGTTTCAGATATTATGAGGCGTGTGTCGGGGGCAGAGGTCACCTTAATCAATGGAGGAGGGATTCGCTCCAGCATCAGAAGAGGAGAGGTGAGGGTAAAAGATGTCTATTCTGCTCTCCCCTTTGATAACTATATCGTTGCGATCAAGTTGACAGGGAGACAGATCCAAGAGGCATTGGACCACGGAGTTTCTGGGGTCGAGGATGAAGAGGGGAGGTTCCCTCAGGTCTCTGGCCTCACTTTTAAATATTCCCCCTCGGAAAAGAAAGGCTCAAGGGTGAAGGAAATTAGGATATCAGGCCAACCTATTGAACACGACAAGGAATATGTGGTTGCCACGAATGACTTTTTGGCCGCGGGAGGGGATGGATATAGGGTTTTTGGGGAGGCCATTCGATCCTCAAAGGATTTTTCCATTATAGGAGGGATGATGAAAGGAGAAAAAGTCGTCTATAGTCATTCGGGCAAATGGCTGAGAGATGTGGTGGTAGATACCATCAAAGATATGAAAAAGATTTTTTCAGAGGTTGAAGGAAGAATTCAGGAGATTCGTTGATGAAAGTTTATGTCAACCAAGAACCTGTTGATGTTTTACCAGGGATGAC
>CAZFDM010000113.1:0-2235 GCA_964517975.1 uncultured Syntrophaceae bacterium | reverse complement strand
CTCGCAAAGGTTGAAACGATGTAAGGATCGAAACTATTAGCCCCATCTAACACAATGACATCTACTCCCCTCCCTGCCATCCACCCTGCCACATAGGAGCCAATTTCTTCTATCTTTTCCCCAAAAAAGAGAACCTTTCTTAGAGAAAAGGGTTTCCCTCTTGGATTACTCAGAGCCATTTGAGAAAAGATTTCATCAAAAAAGACACTTAATGGGAAATCCATACGGTTCTCTCCGAAGATTGTAGGTTTCAGATTTTAGATTTCAGATGGGTATAAACGCTTTGCCCTATGCGCTACGCATTGTTATTTAACATTTCCTGAATATCCCTATTACCTTCCCGAGGATCTGAATCTCTCCATCCCCCTCTTCAAACCGAATCGTCTCCCATTGCTCGTTATCAGGCCTTAACTCAATCCTCTTCCCTTTTTTGAAAAACCGTTTCACAGTGGCCTCCTCTCCCATCATGGTCACGACCACATCCCCGTTCTCGGCTGAGGATTGAGACCGAACAAGGACATAGTCACCAGGGATGATAAAGGGTAACATACTATCGCCTTTCACCCTCAGAAGAAAAACCTCTTTCCCCTCCACCCATTCTCCAGGAAACGGAATCGTCCCTTCCACATTCTCCACAGCCAGGGTGGGCCTCCCCGCAGCCACCCTTCCTATGACAGGAATCTCTCGAATCAGTGGACTGCTCTCCTTTCGAAATCTATCTTCTTCAAAGATCTGCACCTCAATCCCCCTGGACATCGAACTTTCCCGTTTCAAATATCCTTTTCTCTCCAATGCCTTGAGATGATCGAAAACTGCTCGTGGATAGATTTGGAAATGTTCGCCGATCTCTCTTATCGATGGTGGATAACCTCTTGTTTTAATAAAGGTTTTGACAAAATTAAATATCTCTTTCTGCCTCTCCGTCAGTTCCATAACTCCCCTCTTATTTCAATTTGTACTCCGCACTATGCTCTAATATATACTATACATTTGTTTAGTTGTCAAGGGTTTTTTTGAGAGATTTCAAAAAAGTATATAATAATCCATTTCCAGTATGGGGGTTGGGTAAAAAAGCCTTCCTGCCCGTATCGGGCGGGCGGATACTGATAATAAGTATTTGTAGGGTAAGGGCTTGTCCCTTACCTAAATAAAGGTCACCCAAAAAGGGTTACCCTACAAATTTTCTTAAGCCGATTGTAAGCAAATAAAATTATCTTTGCCCGCAACTGAAGGGTTTTGAACCTTACCCCCCAATAAAAAAGAACTTCTTCAGAGCTCTCTTTGAGATTTCTTAAAAGAAAAGCCCCGCCCTAAAAAGAACGGGGTTTTTCTTGAATTCCTATTGGAGTTTGTCATTTGAAACATTTTTTGAAAGGAGACATTGTATTTGAGGAAATATCTAAGTTAGAATACATTTGTTTTCTGAGATGAATTCTTTTATTTTCTTAGTAACGGGATCTTTATATGTTAGAACGTCTGAAGGAAGATATCCGAACCATTAAAGAAAGGGATCCTGCTGCCAAAAACTTTATAGAGATCCTCCTCTGCTATCCAGGTCTCCATGCCATCTGGCTTCATCGTATTGCCCATTTCTTCTACCAACGGAAATGGTATACCACAGCGCGCCTGATCTCCCATTTTAACCGTGCCCTCACAGGGATCGAGATTCATCCAGGAGCAAAGATAGGGAGGCGATTCTTTATTGACCATGGAATGGGTGTGGTCATTGGTGAGACGACCGAGATTGGGGACGATTGTTTAATATATAAGGGAGTGGTATTGGGCGGGACGACCCTTGAAAAGAAGAAACGCCACCCTACCTTAGGGAATCGTGTTATTGTTGGATCCAACTCGACTATCTTAGGTGCAATCACCATAGGTGATGGAGCAAGGATTGGTTCTGGTTCTGTAGTGGTGAAGTCTGTTCCACCTGGGGCGACAGTGGTAGGTGTCCCTGGCCGCGTGGTGGAATCCATAACTCCCGAAAAAGAAGAACTTGATTTCGAGCATGGAAACCTACCCGACCCGTTATCCGATATTATGAAGATGCTCCTCCAGCTCCACAATAAATTGGAGGAAAGGGTGAGGCGTCTTGAGAACCAAACTGAAAAAAAGCAAATTCGCGAGGAAGAGAGATGAGTAAGTATCCAAAATTTTTGATGGAACATTTTCAAAATCCAAGAAATGTTGGGGAAATCTCTGAGCCCGATGGTGTGGGAACCGTCGGCAATGCAT
>CAZFDM010000112.1:0-3452 GCA_964517975.1 uncultured Syntrophaceae bacterium | reverse complement strand
ATATGAATGAGTATGCGCCACTGCTTCCCTTTTTTACAAAGTTCTTCATCATATCTATGAAGTTGTCCAATGTCAGTCCCCGATTTCCATTTGTTTTCAAAGAATATAATTACATTTTTATCAATGATTACTAAATCATTTCTTCCTGATGAGGTGATTTGTTGCGTATCAATAGAAGGAGTGGTAAATTCTATTTCATCAAACCCCAGTTTTTTAAATAGCTCAGTTAAATGTTGAGGCGAAATTCCCCGTAAAACTGCTGCCATTGACTCTGTAACATAATCTTCTTCAACATCTTTCTTTTTGTATAGTCGACTAAAGAAAGATTCTTTATCCGTAATGATCTTTTCCATATTTACCTCTGATGAAATCTATGAGTCTAAAAAGATTTCACAGGTATTTTTGATGTCAGCCTAATGGTCTTGCTGCACGATATAAAATTTCAGCGGTTTTCCATTCTTTGAAAATTTTACTGCCCCCAATGATTTTTGCATTCTTTATCTGACAGGGTTGGCGAACAAATGAAACTCCTTTCGTACAATTTCCGTATATCAAACCTCTTGGTTTGTGTCAAACAGGGAATTTAAAAGGCATTTTCCCATCACTCTCGGTCAGCATGGCTCATCCTTATTGTCTTTTGGACTGAATCCTTTTTCTATGAGAGCAACACCCAGGTTCTTGTGAGCCTGAGAATCCTCTGGATTAATCCGTATTGCCTCCTGGAATTCTCTGATCGCTTCATCCAAAAACCCCATGGTCGCAAGGGCCGTCCCTAATCCATTATGTGCAGGCCCGTGCTCTGGATCGATCCTTATCGTCTCCTTATACTCTTTGAAAGCCTTATCAAGTAGCCCTTTATCGTGGAAAATAACACCTAAATTGAAATGAGCCTCCCCATGATCAGGATTGATCTTCAGCGCCTCCGTGTATTCCCTTACCGCCTCCTCGAACATCCCCCTTCTCTGGAAAGCAACTCCCAGGTTATGGTGCGAAACCTCGTTTAAGGGATCGATCCTTACTGCCTCCTTCCATTCGTATATGGCCTCATCAAAATCTCCAAGCATATAGAAGATAGTTCCCAAATGAAGGTGAGCCTGGGCATCCTCAGGATTAATCCTCATTCCTTCGAGATATTCATTTATGGCTTCGCCAAAAAGCCCCTTAAGATAAAACGAATAACCCAGATTAAAATGGTAAAAAGCCTCCCCAGGTTCAATTCTTATTGCTTCTCTAAATTCGGCTATGGATTCATCAATGAATCCCCTATCCCTTAAGATGATCCCCAGGTTGTTATGAGCAGCAGATTCCTCCAGGTTAATCCTTAGGGCTTCTCTATACTCCTGCATGGCCTCGGTGATCAACCCTTTGAAAAAGAGGGCATTTCCCAATTCTAAGTGAATCTCCGCTGAACCTGGATTGACCTTCAACGCCTCTTTATACTCTTTAATTGCTTCGTCAAGGCAACCTTTACTCTGAAGGATAAGGGCGGAACTGTAATGATATTGTGAAATTTCCAAATTTTCTGGATACATCTTTATCCCCTCCTGTCCTGAATGATCAATTTCTTATTGACCGCCTTTAGAAAGATAGTTTTCCCCCTGGGTTCATGGCCAATTAATTCTTTATCCAAAGGAGAATTTATTATCCTCTTCCCAAAGTTTTGGTCTCTTTCCTCAAAATTTAAACTAAAACCATCATATCCAGTTGATTTATCTTAAGATTTTCCTTAAATGGGTAAGGGTCTTTTTATCGTAAATTTAATACGAAATGATTGTCAGGCGTGGTTTAACCGTTGCAAAAGGCAGGCCGAAAGATTTCGAAGAGAACAAGAAATTTATTAAAATTATTCCAAAGCATCAACTTTGATCTATTAGAACCTCCCACGACCCAAAACGAGGCGAGGGTTGGGTGTTTGGCGAATGGGCAAGTTTTTTCCCCTTTAGGAACCGAGAAAGTTTCACCAGGGAGATTTGGGCCATTTTTGAAATGTCAAGAATCAAGGTCGAAACTTCTGAGAAGGAATATAATAAACCAATCTCCAGTTTGGGAGGATAGGCTTGATTAATTAGCCTTTTTGCCCGTTACGGGCAAGCGGATACTGATGAATGATTGTAGGGTAAGGGCTTGTCCCTTACCTAAATAAAGGTAACCCATAAAGGGTTACCCTACAAATTTTCTTAAAACTCGACCAAAATTTGAATTCTGAAGGGTTGCCCCTAATTTCACTGATTATGACAGGCCTGTCATGGAGATAGAAAATCTGTTTAGAAGGAAATCGAAAGCATTGCTAAGGGGAAACCTCGGAAAACAAATTAAATGGTCACTGTCCCTATTTTCAGAATAATTCAACTCAGTCAACAACGTCCCCTTCTCTGAGTTGAATGTTGAGACTCCTGAGTCTGTTTAGATGTACATCTTCTTAGAGTGCCACCCCTTGCAGATGTTGAATTATTTCACCTCTGTTTTGACGTAGCCACTCAAGCTGCTTGCCTGTTAGATAAGGGTTGAACGGCTCAAGATCGAAATTCTCCTTGTCCAGGAACTCAGCAAGTTGTGACATGAGAGAGTGATACTCTTCCTCTAAAATTCCCTGGGTTGAGTTGAACAGTGGTACTCCTTCTGGCAGTTTTGTTATTTTAGACTGCAGTGCCCTACACCGTTCAACTAATTCGCCAATCTCCTCAGGAAGGAGTAGTTTATTAGCAGGCTTAGGAATAACGTCAATGGGGATAACCTCCGCTCTAATTATTTCAGAAAGCGGATGATTTAAAATCTGCCGGATTTTATCCCGGTGTTCTATTGCGTGATCCTCTGATCTATAATAGGCAACATCGTTTACCGTCCCGTTCTTAAAATGCAATCTTAGCGCAAAGATCATCATTTTAATCTCCAATCATGTTTTGAAGACACTTGTTTTAAAGGAACCTCAAAGCCAATTAGGGAATTATAATCCTGAAACCTGCGTGAAAATGTCATTCCCGTGAAAACGGGAATCCAGATATATTTTGAAAAACCTGGATTCCTGCCTCCGCAGGAATGACAAATTAGAAGGTTAAAAAAAACCTAACTAAAAGGTAGGTTTTTGGCGGAGCCCTTTTTAAGGGTTCTATATAACTTCTTTCGGGCATTTTATCAATATTTTCTAACATTAATGGTCTCGTTTGATAAGAATTTTCACGCATGATTCAGGATTAAATAGTCGCTGTCCCTATTTTCATTTCCAGAATAATTCAACTCAGCCAACAACGTCCCCTACACGACGTATGATGTCCCCTTCGCGAAGTGAGCCTGTTTAGATGAACATCTTCTTAGAGCGCCACCCCTTGCAGATGTTGAATTATTTCACCTCTGTTTTGACGTAGCCACTCAAGCTGCTTGCCTGTTAGATAAGGGTTGAACGGCTCAAGATCGAAATTCTCCTTGTCCAGGAACTCAGCAAGTTGTGACATGAG
>CAZFDM010000111.1:0-18610 GCA_964517975.1 uncultured Syntrophaceae bacterium | reverse complement strand
TAATTGAGGTCTCTTAAAAAGTACCTTGGGATGTAATAACGTCATTCCTGCAAAAGCATGAAGCAGGCATGAAGCAGGCAGGAATCCAGTATTTTCAGAGCATTTCAAGACTCCCGCTTTCAGAGAAGTAACCGAAAAGTCGATTTTCAGGGATCTCTAACTAAAAAATTATCGTGCCTTTTGTAACTGAAAAATTCATTCAGAGTATATTATCGTCATCGGGTCACGGCTTTGTTGTCCGCGCATAACATCTATGTCTTTCGTCCTTTAACTTTAACCAAATTACGTTGCTGATACGGGCGGCGTTATGAACCAGTAATAATTCAGGCGCCTTGAAGGAGCATGCCTTATAAGGGGATAAACAGCGAACGGTCTTTAAATTCCTCGGCTGTTGAGGTAGACCAAATCAAGTATAACTCCTCTGTAATAAGCCCAATGCCAACACCGGGGCGAATCCAAAAGACGCCAGGAACATGCCGACCAGTTACAAAATGATCAGAGAGATACTTTGGTATTGTGCTCCGATTCTGGGTCACCAGGATATAACCATTCTCTTCTATCCAGCCAAGAATATTTGGATCCGAAGTTCCTGCAGGCGGAGCCCCTGGGTCGCCAATGGCCAGCACTTCTATCTGGGAGTTCATCCGCCGTAATTGGCGTTGAATGGCTCTATTGACGTGTTCGTCTAACAGGAAGCGAGGCTTCATCCCCTCACCATGGGGGATGAGAGCGCCTTTCCTTCACGCAGAACATCTCGAAATCGCTCCAATCGGTCGCGTAAAGAACGCACAAACTCAGAAGGATGACGACGTTGTTCCTGCCATGCTTCTTCCTGTTGGCGTTTCACCCGCTCGAGATAGGACTCTACCTGCTCTCGGTTTGCCAGATAATAAGTGATGGTAGCATGTACTTGTTCAAGAGAGAGAGTGGGATAGCGCAAAACTATCTCTTCAGGACTTGCTCCCTCCTGGTAATCACGCAACACAGTCTCAATACCTACCCGTGTGCCTGCGATGCGTATAGCATTCTCATCTATGAATTCGAAGTATCTTTCTATTTCCATATGCTCCTCCGCCCCATTCTATCTCACAAGCGATGTAACTCCCCTTTTTTTAATTATACATTTGGTACCCATGATGAGCAAGTATCTCCTCAATATTTCCTCCATTTCGCTGATTCTATTGCGTCTGGGCTAGTTCTAACATGTACCTTTGGACGCCAGTTATATGACTGAAAAATTAAGTCAGGATTACCAATTCCACCTACGAAGTGGAATTTTGTGGGGTATGTCCTTTGCGAAGGTCAACGACAACCAAACGCCAAAACTTCTTGAGTGAAGGGAATTTCCTCATGAGCCAGCCATCGAGCCTGTGGAGTCGCATGACTTCTGTGGCCCTATCGCCGATAAACCTCCTGGCCATGGAAACAAGATGGAATACTTAACCCCTCACCCCTTCCTGCGGTAGGCAGGCTAACCCTCTCCCCACGCATGGAGAGAGGGGAGATGAGGGGACGCTCCGTGCTTTTGCCCTTCACCTACCCATGATAGACCTTAAACACCTTGTCTCTGGCCCGATTTGATCAGTTTTCAGGATACGTATCGCTTTTAATTAATTATTTTTTATTCTTTTTTGACTGAAAAATTAAGTCAGAGGTTTCCTTCTATTTTTGAATCATTTTGTCTGTTCTGAATCATAAAATCAAAGAGGCTAATTTGTTGGTGTCTCTCGTAGGCCATAGGATGAGTCCCTCTCTAAAACTTGATCGAGAAAAATTTTCCATAAAAATAATCCTACAACCTACTATTTTCAAGGGTTTTATGGCACATTTTTCAGTGTGAATTAACTAAAAAGTAGGTTTTTGGCGGAACCCTTTTTAGGGGTTCTATATAACTTCTTTCGGGCATTTTATCAATGTTTTCTAACATTAATGGTCTCGTTTGATAAGAATTTTCACGCATGATTCAGGTTAATTTATCATAAGAGAAGCATTCTGGCAATGTCAAGGGGTTAAGTCTTGAATGTTGACATTCTGGTTTGTTTCGTTGATCTCGTTTTTCTCGTTTATCTCGTTGATTTCGTCTATTTCGTTGGTTTCGTCTATTTCGTTGATTTCGTATAAAACAAAGCGAGAAAGGCGAGAAAGGGGAAAGCCATTTAGGCCTCTTAGCCCCTCTTCTTGCTGGGGCTTTCATTAAAAGCGACCAAATTGGATAATAAAATTATTTCTAATCGTTTTATGAAAAAGCAAATCCTAATCTTTCAAAGATTGAAGTAATGTACTGATTAAGGTCTTCTACGTCTCTTTGAGCAAACTGGAATACCTGTTTTAGGTCAATTCTTCCATATTCATGCACCATAATATTCCTGAATCCTACTGCCTTTATCATTTTCTCTGTAATATCATGATCTAAGTATCCATTTTCCTCAAGGAGGTAAAACATCTCACCGGCACTACTTGGGATACCAAGCCCTTCTTCACTTATTATATGAGCCGCCATATCAATACAGTTTTGAATGGCCATTTGCAGATTAAAAAGTATACTTTCCTGGCGATCGATATCCTTTATAAATGCCTCTATATCGACATTTCTTTTATCAATAACCCGCTTTATGTGTCTCCTTATCGCTTCTGCTTTCGACAGGAGGATATCTCTATCAATCAATAGCAATCTCCTTTAATTTACTCAAAAAACCTTTCGCCATCTGTTCCCTATAAAAGTTGAACTCCATTATTCTCGAAAAGGCGACCATTTTAAATTCGGCATGTTTGAATTTATTGTTAACAATTAGGCATTCCCCTTTTGAAAATACCTGCTTTAATAACGCCTCGCTTGCTTGGTTTAATATGACAGGATGGATATCTTTTCTTATTATTCTCCCTAATTCTGTCATATAAACGTTTCTCTTTTCTATAAGATTGTCTTCGTCCATTTGGTCGAAAATAATACCGATATCGACATCGCTTAGTTTCCTCTCTTTTCCGTGAGCCAACGAACCAAAAAGGTAAACCGCAATAACTTCCTTCTTATCTCTAAAATAGTCTTTAATTTTGGTGTTCATTTGGTCGCCTGAATCTGAATAGTCCATACTCTATAAAATTGAATTGGGAATGTCAAGAAAGAGTCTCTTTCGGGTTTATTTCGTTGATTTGGTTGGTTTCGTCTATTTCGTTGATCTGGTTGATTTCGACTATCTCGACTAACACAATTCGAGACATGCGAGACGAGCGAGAAAGGGTAAAAACAAAAAGTTCAATGTTCTATGTTCGAGGTTCAAAGTTCGAAACGAAAAACCGTTCAACGTTCTGTGTTCAAGGTTCAACGTTCAAAGTTCAAGGTTCAACGTTCAAAGTTCTATGTTCAACGTTCTATGTTCAACGTTCAAAGTTCAAGGTTCGAAACGAAAAACTGTTCGAGGTTCAACGTTCAACGTTCGAAGTTTTCGTTTATTCCGTTGGTTTCGATTACAGGAAAGATAAAAACTGAAGGCATTGGTAAACTAACGGCCATAGTCATCTTCGAACCGTTCTATGTCATCCTCTTCCAAGTATTCACCATTTTGAACTTCGATAATCTCCACTGGAATCTCTCCTGCATTCTCAAGGCGGTGCAGGACTGATTTGGGAACATAGGTTGATTCGTTCTCGTGGATGATCATCTCTTGATCTCCAATGGAAACCTTTGCAATCCCCTTTAGAACCACCCAGTGCTCGGAGCGGTGTGAGTGAGTCTGGAGGCTGAGCCTCTCTCCTGGATTCACTACAACACGCTTTACCTTATAACCAGGTCCGTGATCAAGGATGGTATAGAACCCCCAGGGACGATGGGTGGTTGTGGGTTCTTCCACCTCTCTTCTCCCGCCCCTCTTCAATCTATTCACCATCTCTCTTACCTTCCAGGCCTCTCCTTTCTTTGAAACCAAAACCACATCATCCGTTTCAACAATGAGGCAATCCTCAAGCCCAATCGTTGATATTAGCCTTTTACTGCCATAGATCAGACAGTTTCTGGTGTCTATGCTCATCGTATCACCCAAGCATGTGTTCCCATCGCTGTCCTGGGGTAGGATATCCTCAATGGAATCCCATGACCCTATGTCATTCCAGTAAAGTTGAAGGGGAATTACCCCTATTCGTTTAGACCTCTCCATGATAGCATGGTCGATGGAGACTTCCGGCATCCTGTCAAACTGATGAGCCATTTCATCGAAACTCAATTCGAGCATCTTGCGGATCGGAGGGACATATTTCTCAAACTCCTCTATTATGGTCCGGATGCTGAAAGCGAACATCCCAGAGTTCCAGTAGTATCCGTCTTCTTCCAGGTATCGCTTCGCCGTAGGAACATCGGGTTTTTCCACGAATTTTTCAACCGGGAGGAAAGTGGGGCTGAGACTCCCGTCTCTCTGGTTTGTCTCGTTTTTTTCGTTTATCTGGTTTAACGGATTACTGCTAATTGACAACTGACCACTGGCTTTTATGTATCCATATCCAGTCTCTGGCCTCTGTGGCCTGATGCCAAAGGTAATAAGGTATCCCTTATTGGCCATCTCCTCTGCAAATCTCATATACTCCAGAAACTGATCAAAGGGTTTGATTATATGATCGGATGGAAAAACAAAGAGAACCTCATCCTGATCACACCCAAGTCTTTCCATACAATACTTTACCCCAAGGGCGATGGCAGGAGCAGTATTTCTGATTTCAGGTTCGCAAATGATGTGACTGATCTCTCTCAGATCAGATTTGACATGGAATTTATATTCTTTATTCGTTATCACAATAATATCATTTTTAGAAAACACATCCCTCAATAACCTATCGACAGTCTCCCTAAGAAGGGACTTTTTTCCATTAATCTTTAAAAACTGCTTTGGGAAGTTCCTCCTACTCAGAGGCCAAAGCCTTGTGCCAGATCCACCTGCAAGGACGAGACCTTTCATCTCTGGTTTACCCTATCATTGAACTTCCGGTCATTCTCATTCGGTTTATTTGAGGTAGAAAAGGGATTTTGTAATGGCAATGCCTTTTGATACCATTTCCATGCCGTTTCAATTATCGTCTCTATGTCGCCATAGCGGGGTTTCCATCCCAGTACTTCTAAGGCCTTTTGACTGTTACTGATCAAAACCGGTGGATCGCCCTCCCTTCTTTCGGCCTCCACTACCCTGAGCTCCATTCGGGTCACTCTTTTGACGGATTCGATCACCTCTCTCACAGAATAGCCCGAGCCACTGCCAAGATTAAAGGAGTCGCTTCTTTCGTGATCCATAAGATATTGCAATGCCTTGATATGGGCATCTGCCAGGTCCATCACATGGATGTAATCCCTGATACATGTGCCATCCCTTGTCGGATAATCGGTTCCAAAAATCTTTACCTCTTCCTTTAGACCTTGGGCTGAATAGAGGACAAGGGGAATGAGATGGGTTTCAGGAAAGTGGAGCTCCCCAATCTCGGCCTCCGGGTCAGCACCTGCAGCATTGAAGTAGCGCAGATTGATATGCCTGAGGCCATAAGATCGGTCGTAATCCTTCAGGGCCTCCTCAATAATCAGTTTGGTTTTGCCATAGGGATTGATGGGCCTTCGTGGATGGTCCTCTTTAATGGGAATCTTCTCTGGTTGGCCATAGATTGCGCAGGTGGAGGAGAAGATGAAATTGCGCACTCCAAACTCTCGCATCACCTGTAGGAGGTTTAGGGTGCCGATGACATTATTCCTATAATACTTTTCGGGATGGGTGATCGATTCTTCCACGATGGCTAACGCACTGAAATGCATTACCGCCTCAATTGGATACCTTTCAAAGCAGGATCGAATTCGGTCAATATCCAGGAGGTCACCTTCAAAAAATTTCCCCCACTTGACAAATTCCCTATGCCCACGGCTCAAATTGTCAAAGGTAACGGTCTCAAATCCCCTGAGGCTGAGAAGCTTATTGACATGGGATCCAATATAGCCTGCACCACCAACGATAAGAATCATTCGAGTCTTTTTGGTCTATTTAGTCTGTGATGTAGAACTAAGAGTAAAGGGAGGGATGAGTTGCTGTAGGAGTTGATCTACCATCAACATGAGAGAATATTTCTTTGGTCTTTTCGGTCGTTAAAAGCAGGCTTTAAATTAAAGATTACGAAAAGGCTTTAAGACGTTTCTCGAGATCATCAATTCTTTCTTGAAGTATGGATAATCGCTGCTTAAGATCCTTTATCTCTTTTTCAAGAATCTCTCTTATAGAGATCTCTTTATCAAGTTTCTCTACAATTTCACGTTGACCCTGCTCAAGGCCATCCAGACGCTGCTCCACCCCGTCAAGACGTTGCTCCACACGATCAAGACGCTGCTCCACCCCGTCAAGACGTTGCTCCACACGATCCAGACGCTGCTCAATTCTATTCACGCCCTCTTTTATGGAATAATATTCTGCCTCAAGGGTCTCAAGTCTTTGATAAATCTGATCAAAATGATGAAGGATATCCTGAAACTTCTTATTGTGATCGTCAAGTGTTTTTTCGATACGATCAAACCTTGGCTCAAGGATCTTTCCGTAAAATTCATTCAGTATATCAAATAGATCCTTTCTTGTAATCTCTGCCATTATTGCCTCCCAAAATTATGGTTAACTATATCATATCTATTTTGATTTTTCCAATACCCCGCTGAATTTCGTTGATCTCGTCTATCTCGTTGATCTCGTCTGCAGATGTTTTACGTTCAAAGTTCAATGTTCAACGTTCTATGTTCAATGTTCGACGTTCAATGTTCAACGTTCAACGTTCAACGTTCGAAGTTTTCGTTGATTTCGTTGATCTCGTTGGTTTCGTTAATTCCGTTTATCTGGTTGATTTCGTCTATTCCGTTGATATAGTCTATCTCGTTTATTTCGTTGGTTACGTTTATTTCGTCTATTCTGTTAATTTCGCTTATGGGGGTTTTGGGTAATTCGGTGGAAAATAAATAGCGCCGTAATAATGCCGATTGAGTCTATAAGGATATCAATCAGTGAACCATTACGGTCTGGGATATGGGTCTGGTAAATTTCATCGGAAATGGCAACTGAGATGGCAATCAAACCAACAAATAAAAATCGGTTAGGGTTTGTCGGGTTAAATTTAATTTTGAAGGGTAAGAAAGAGAATATGAGCAGAATAGTTAGAATCCCATAAAGAGGAATATGGAGGAGACTCAGCGGGTTATAGGCTGATAATTTGGAGACCACGGGGGAGTCAGAAAAAAGAAATATTCCTGCAATATAAAGAATAGAAAGAAGAGAGAAAAGAAGTCGGGACATATGGTTTATCTGGTCTGTTTCGTTTATCTCGTTGATTTCGTTGATCTCGTTTATCTCGTTTGTTTCGTTTATTTCGTTTATTTCGTTTGTCTCGTTGATCTCGTTGATCTCGTTGATCTCGTTTGTTTCGTTTATATCGTTTGTTTGGTTTATTAATTTAAAAAAGAGTTTAAATGCTTTTAGAAATAGGATTTTTTTGATAGGCTTCCGCCATTACGAATTTTATGCAAATTCGTCAGGATAGTTCCTATCCGACAGAGGCGGATTCGACTCCGTCGGAATAATTTTAAAAAAGGAGGCAACAGTGTGAACCTATCTGCCTTAAGCAGATCCGCCTTTGGCGGAATCGATTAACTCAATCAAGGCCCTTCTTAAGTTGCCACCGGGGTATCTGCACCATCACCCCAATCCCCAACATATCAAGAAGAATCCTAACCCTCTCCCTATCTGAAAGCCTCTTCTGAAATAATCCCTGCAATCCCTTTAATGGTCCTGAGATCACCTGTACCCTATCACCTTCTTGCCAATGGTCATCTAACTCGATAAGATTATCCTTTCCGATTCGGTTCTTAATTGCCTTAATCACCTCTTGGGAAACAGGGGCAGGGCTATCTCCAAATCCCACAATTCTACTTACCCCTCTTGTCCATTTGACTTTGTAATAATGGATGGAAAGGTCAAATCTGGCAAAGAGATAATTGGGAAAGAGAGGCTTTTTCTTTTCTATAACCCTCCCAAAGTTAAACTGATGCACCTTATAGAGGGGAAGAAATGTCTCGATTCCTTGATTAGAAAGGTTTAACTCTGCTCGTCCTTCATCTCCTGCTTTTGTCTGAATCACATACCAATCCGCCGAAGGAGGAACCGATTCTGTGGGAAGCCTTGAATCAAAAGAGGGTAATATCGGCCTTATATCTTTTCCGCCAAATGCGGATTCGACTCTGTCGGATAATCTCTGGGTAGAAGGTTCTCTCATAACACCCTAAAATGATATCCTATGGATTATGGATCTCAATATTGTTTTTAGACCCAATTGAATTAATCGGGGCTCTGTCAGAATTATTCTTAAAAAGAAAGCCCTCAATTCGTCTCTGGTCCACCTCTCAAAAACACCCTTTAGCCTTCCATTTACCCTTTCAAGTAATTCATCATAATCCTCATTGTCGAATCGATTCAAAATCCTTCGTATAAGAAGATGAAGGTCTAACTCAAGTTTAAGCCCTCGGAGTTGCCTCTGATAGCCTTCTCCATTAAGAATTGCTTTGGCCAAGGTTTTTGCTCCATAAAGTCCTGTCACAACACCTCCAACCGTTGTTACCTTCACATGAGAAGCAGCATCCCCCACAAGAAAAATCCCTCGACCTAAACCCTCCCCTCCATAAAGCCTATTAAATCGATAAAGGGGGACGTTCGCTCCCTGAAACTCTAAGGGCTTAAGCCCCCTCTCGTTCAAAAAAACCTCTAATCCCACTCTGGCCTGGTGATCATTGTCAGCAATCAATCCTATGGTGGAAAACTCCGCACCCTCGGGAATGGACCAGAAAAAGTATTTCGTGTAATTCGGATCAAACCAGACCTGGCAGGTATCCAAAGACCTCTCTCCCGAGAAGGAAACCCTTGCCTGAAGGAGTGTAGTTGGATAATGACCATCATAAGAGATAGCCCGGGCCACAGCACTTGAAGCCCCATCTGCACCTACAAGGATGTCACTAAGAAGGGTAAAAGTCTTGCCCGTTTTTAGGTCCCTAAGGTTTATGGCAATCTTTTCCCCTATCCGAAAACATCCCTCAAATTGATATCCTAAATGGATATGAGCCCCTGCCTCCTCTGCCAGACAGCCAAGGAGTTTAACCAATCTTTCCCTTTCTATGACCAGGTCGGGATTAGAAAGCTCGATCCTCACACATTTGGATCGTGAGAAAATCTCAATGTTTCTTATTCGATTGATAATTGCCTCTTCCGGGACAAAACCAAGGACCTCATTGAGTTTGTCTGTCACAATAAGTGTTCGAGGAGGAAAGCCAAGGACAGAGGACCTCTCATAGAGTTCAACCTCAACCCCATCGCGGGCTAAATGATAGGCCGTAAAAAGACCACCAAGGGATGCCCCAATTATGGAGACCTTCATTGCTTTCACGCCCCAACCAAATTCTCTCTCTGACTTAAACCCACTCTTATCACAAAAGCCCATAGAAAGACAAATAGTAAGGCATTAGAAGGCACCTGAATATTTCTTTCGACAAGGCTATGAAAGATCAGAGCCAAAATCCCCACCATCCCACCTATTCCAATATACCTTTCGTCATCTCTATAAGAAAGGGAACGAATCTTAGGGGCTGCTTTATAAAAAAGGTAGATAAAAAGTAGGACCAAAATCCCTATTCCCAAAATTCCCACTTCTGAGAGCAACTGAAGTAGGTCATTTTCTGAATGGGTTACAAGCCCCCTTACATGGAAGGAGCGATACATTGGAAAGACCTGAAAAAATGTCCCCAGGCCTGACCCAAACAGTGGATAGTCTTTAACTATCTGAAAGGTGTTGGACCAGAAGACCCATCTCTCTTTGAGACTTTCAGTGGTCGTGAAGAATCGGCTAATGACCGCATCGAGTCCAATCCAGAAGGCCCAGAGGACGGCCAACCCAAAAATCAAAACCGTAGCCTTTGATAAACGCTCCCTTCTCTGGGAATTTCTAAAAATAAGACTCATTAATGTGAATGAGAGAAGGAGGCTTGCAATCCCCATTCGAGAGGCTGAAAACAGAAGGGCAAGAATCATCACGATGATCCCAAAGGCAATCAGAAGGGTCTTTCCATCGAGTGAGGAGAGACGATGGCGCCAGCCCATAAAATCGCCCCACCGCTTGGCCTCCCTTTGAAAAAGATATCCCATCGTGAGAGGAATAACCATCAGGAGATACCCTGCAAAATAGTTTCGGTTGAGAAAGGTTCCGGTTACATGGGAGATCCTTTCAGACATATCGATATGGAGGATGTGCCGGTGACCACTAAAAAACTCAAACATGCCATAAAAGGATTCGACGACACCCATAAAGAATACTGTCAGAATGAGCCTATTTCGGGTTTTTGAACTTAGGCCTCCCCAAGATAAAAGGAATATAAATAAACCGGATAGGGTAAGCCATTTGAAGAACTCAATTCTTGTAAGAAATGGAACAAAACTAAGGGAATAATTTGTCGGAGGAGAGTTAAAAATGGAAAGCTCCATCCGAAGTTGATGGGTTTTTGGAGTAATAATCTTAAGGATGGTTGAGGGAAGAGGAAGCATTTGAAAAAGGACGAAGAGCAGGAAGAGGGAGAGAAGAACGATAGAGAAGGTCAAAGGTTTAGGGTGAAGGGTGAAAGAGGACTTTGAGATTATAGTCTGGATTGAAAATAGAATGAGAATGAAAAGAATACCCAGTTCCATTAATGAAAAAGCCCAAAGTTCCATTGAACCAAAGGCCACTGGAGTAAAGATGAGGAGAAGAATTAAAATAACGTTAATGGTAAGGGTCAAACCGTAATGTGCCATTTTAGATTCGAAGGGTTTTAAAGTTCACCCTTTATAAGGTTAAAGGTTCTCGGAAATCAGGTCTTTTACCATTGAGAATGGCCTGTGGGTATTCTGTTACCATTCTTAAGGCCTCCTCTTTGCCCACAATCCTTGAGGCTAATTTAACTGCTGATGAGAGAAAAGGAGGTCGTCCATTGACCGAATGGGCATCGGAGGCGATGAAATGGAGGAGTTTATGACGGAGGAGTCTTTCTGCTACCTCCCTCACCCTGGGGCCGAACTCCCCGGTCAGGCTCATGGCTGTCACCTGGCCCAGACACCCCATCCTTATCATCTCATAGTAACGTTTAGGCCTCTGGGCTACCTCGAGGTTTCTCTCTGGATGGGTGATAATCGGAATAATCCCCCTTGCCAATAGTTGAAAAAGAATCCCCTCTGCTCGATAGGGAATTGACTGAAAGGGAAATTCAATGAAGATAAATTTTCCACCATCCCCAACTGTTATGAGGTGGCCAGACTCAAGTTCACTCAAAAGGTCTTCTGAGAAGTGAACATCTGCGCCAGGAAGAATTTTGAGTTCGACCCTGTCTTTTTGGTATATCTGGTTTATTTGGTCTGTATGGTCTTTAGCCTCTCCGGAGTCTTTGGTTCCCATCTTCTTTGGGTTAATTTCAAAGTCAGAACTGAAAACCCCAAACTTCTTGATCGCTTTTTCGAGTTCAAGGACTTTGCTAAGTATCATTCCTCGGTCGTTTTGATAAATTCCCTTTAAGATATGGGGGGTAGCAACGATAGCCCTCACTCCATCCCTGTAACTGAGAAGACACATCTGAAGGGATTCCTCAAGGGTTTTTGCCCCGTCATCCAATCCTGGAAGAATATGACAATGAAGATCAATCATCTTGCCTTCCTCAGGAGGATTTACGATGCTGGTAATCGAGGGAAAGAATCTTCAACTCCCCACCTTCTTTAATGAGCACCCAGCGAATATCCCCACTCCAAGACCTTTCTTTATCTTTCTTTGTGACCTGAACAATCTCATATCGGGCCTTAACTTCAACTGCATTTTGATAGATCTCTATTTTCATTGCGTCGATTTGATATCGAATCTCCTTGCTAAGATTGAAGAAGTTACCATATACCTCTCTAAGTTTTTCCATTCCATCTCGTTGATTCTGGATTGCCTTTTGGGAAAAAAGGGAGAGGAAGCCATCGAGGTTCTTCTGGCTGTACTGCTCGGCATAACGGAGAAAAAACCTCCTCACCTCCTCCTCTGTGGTTAAGAGGGATGGAGATGCGACCTGGGCAATCTGCAGTTCGACCTCGGGGGATTCGATTCGTTTATCGCTTTTATCAGAGATTGACTGGGTAGAGGTTTGGATGATCTGAAGAACGGTTGAATCTTTTTGCTCGGAAGCAGGTCTTTCAATGGATTGCGGGGGTTGGATGGTTATTGTAAAGATTGGTTTTAAATTCGTTATTTCAAGGGAGAGATTCTTATTTGAGATGGTGGTCAAGGTAGAACGTCCTTCCAAATCGACTCTTTCTACTACAGCCTCTTCCGAAGTGGGGAGCTTTAGATCAGGGGTCTTAGATTTCTTTTGAGATGCCCTATCATGAGATGTCCTATCAGGGCTATCCTTAAAAAACGGGGATAGGATTCCTATATCAAAGGGGTTTTGGATAGTAGCGGCTAACTTAGTTGGAATGAAGGACTGATCAGGGATTAAGGGTTTATCCCCACTGAAATAAGAGGCCCCTATAAGGATAAAACCGATAAGACCCGAAATAATAATCGAGGTCCTTGCCCCATTTAACCTTCTTTTTCTCTGATCGTAAATCATTTTAAGATCGTACTCTGTTCTTGTGGAAGAATGTTTTAGCACTTGATAGGCCTCGTTAATCTCCTTAAGCCTTCGATCTTCGCTCCCTCCGTCTTTTAACTGATCAGGATGATACTTCTTTACCAGGTGAGCCCATTGATTCCGAATCTCCTCTTCTGAAGCATCTTTTTTGAGCCCAAGGATTTTGTAGTAGTCTTTCATATCTCCCCCTTTACCCCCCGTTCCCCCCTTTATCAAAGAGGGGAATGGTGAGTTCTTGTAGGATTGGCTTAGTAAACAACCTGAAAATTTTATCTCTTCTCCGTTAATGAAACATTATCGACCCAGACTCTCCCTGCAATAAAGCGGTCAAATTTCTGAGTCTTCTCTCTCCTTAACCTGACTATTCCTCCCTGGGAGTTTATTGGCGCTCGAAAGGTGATGGCCAATTCCTTCCAATCGTTGTCTCCTGTTAAAGACTCTGAGGTCTGATGAAACCCTACCCCCAATCCCAATACCTCTACCTTTACCCCGCTTTTTGTGGTGACTCCCTGGGTTCTCATATGGAGTTTCAGCCTATACTCCTTATTGGGTTGCCATGCCACATATTGATAGAGGTGATGAAAATCAACATTCTCTTTTCCATTAAAATCAATCCTCAAGGATGCCTTTCCCTCAAATGCTGTTGACGAATCGATGGAAACCTCAGCCCCTTCAACCTTCCCTATCCTCCAGTCAAATCCTGTTCCAAGGGTATCTTTCTTTTCAAAGCCCCCATTGGTTATAAGGTTTCCATCCTCTGGAGTGGGAAATCCCATCTCTCTTAACATTGCTATCCAGGCCTGATGGGCATCTTGAAGACCACCTTGGCCAATCAGAAAATCGATATACCTTACTGTCTCCTTTTGATCAGGTCTTAATCCATAGGAGGATTTCTTAGCCCATACCCTTTTGGCTGACTCCTTGTCCCTGGCCTCATAAAGGAAATTAAGATACCTCATAATGGAAGAAGGATCCTTAGGAACAACCTTGTCAAAAAGTATGTCTTTATCTTCTATGGCCTTCGTAAGAAGGTCATAGATAAGCCCTGTCTGCTCAGGGTAGTTAAGAAGGAGGTAGGTAAAATGGGAAATGGCTTTTTCAATCTCTCCCTGCTGAAGAAGCAGGTTTCCACCCACCCATCTTCCCTGATAGCCTGTGGGAAAGACCTTGACCGCATTCTCAATGGCCTTCTCAGAGGCTTCCTTTTGTCCTGACCGATGCAGTGCCCTGGCAAGATTAATCCAGTGCTGTTGTTCAAAAGGATTCCGCTCAATCGCCTTTTCGAAATATTGGATGGACTTATTGAGATCACAATTCTGAAGATCCCATTGATAAAATAGTGCCAATCGGTAATAGGGGTCAGGATTTGAGGGAGAGATCTTAATCGCCTGAAACAGATTCTCCCGGGATGGGTTGAGTTGATAAAGGGTAAAGCCACGCCAGATGGCAACGATCTGGTAAGCAACAATCAGAGAGATGATCACTATGAGAAGGTGGCCAAAAAGCCTTTTCATAATGGATTGCCCTCTTCCTTTCAAGTGGAATTGGTCTTATCCTCTGACGAAGAGGTGTAACCGAGTTCTTTCCTTTTCCCTTCTTTCCCATAATAATAGTGATATCGATAGTAATAATATCCGTAGTCGCTCCGATAGATGTTGACCTGATTGATCACAACCCCAAGAATCTTGGCATTGATCTGGAAGAGAACCTCCTTTGCACGTTGAAGGGTTTCTCTCGGAGTCTGTCCACCCACAACCACCAGGATAACCCCATCCATAAAGGAAGAGAGAATCAGAGAGTCAGCAAATCCCAGCACAGGAGGGCAATCAAAAATAATATGATCAAATCTCTCCTCTAATGAACCGATCATTGACCTAAAAAGGTTTGATCCAATCAATTCAGAGGGATTAGGAGGGATTGGACCCGAGGAAATATAGAAGAGGTTTGGAACCTCTGTGGCTCTGATGATCGCCTCTAAATTGGTATGGCCTGAAAGGAAGTTTGAAAGCCCTAAGCCATTATCCTCTCCATTAAAAATTTTGTGAACCCTTGGTTTTCTTAAATCAGAATCGATGATCAAAACCCTTGCACCTGTCTGAGAGAGTGCGATGGCAGTATTGATGACTGTAGTGGTCTTTCCCTCGGCAGGATTGGGACTGGTGATGGCCATCTTCTTTGGAGGTTTTTCTGGGAAAGAAAGGAGGATAGATGTCCGTATATTCCGATAGGCCTCAGAGAGCATGGATTTGGGATGGGCGTAGGTAATGAGTTCAACAGGAGCAGAGTCTCCCCTCTCCATCCTTCTCTTTCTCTCAATAGAGAGTTTTGGAACCATTCCAAAGGAGGGCAACCGGACCAACTGCTCAACATCTTCAGGGGCTTTTACTGTGTTATCAAGGTATTCAAAGAAGAAGGCCAATCCCACACCGAGAAAAAGCCCTACGACGACTGCCAAAATAAGGTTTAGCATCTTATTGGGTTTATGGGGTTTTGTCGGAAACTCTGCCTGATCTACAATCTGGATATTGCTGGCAGTAATGCCAGCAGAGACCCCTGCCTCCTTCATCCTCTGGAGCAATCCCCGATAGAGTTCTTTATTCGTATCGGCCTCGCGTTTGAGGATATTATATTGAATGGCCTTCTCGTTCATTTCCATTACCCTGGCCTTCTGCTGTCCGAAGGCCTTGCGAAGTAAGGATTCCCGGCGGAGGCTTGATTCGTAATCGTTCTTAATCCCTGTGATGATCCGGTTGATCTCGGAGTCAATTCGTTTTTGAATCGTCTCCATCTGGCTTTTCAGACGAACCATCTCCGGATAATTGGGCTTAAATGTCTCCGAAAGCTTCATATACTGAGCCTCGATCTGAATGTAGGCCTGCTTTAAATCCATAATCAATTTGTTTTCAAGGATGGATGGAAGGCTATCAAAGTCTCGCTCTTTGGCCTGTTTATAGAGAGCCTCCTTGGCAATCCGTTCAGACTCAGCCTTGGTGAGGGCTTCGTTTAGCTCCTTGAGCCTCTGAAGATGGACATTCTCTTTCTCTTCAAGAGAGATGATATCGTGCTTGGATCCAAATGCCTGTAACTCTTCATCTGCCCTTTCCACCCTCGCCTTTAAATCCTCAAGTTGCTTTGTCAGCCACTGCCTGGCCTGCTCAGTCGTCACAAATCGATTCTCTAAGTTCTGCTGGATATAGGTTGTGGCAATGGCATTGGAGACCTGCATGGAAAGTTCCGGATAATAGGAGTCAAAATGAACCTTCACCAGACGGGAGTTTCGGAGGGGTTCAACCTTCAGTTTTTTAAGAAACGTGTTTATAAGAAGAGTCTCCTTTTCACTTTCAGAGGGTTCCTTGCCCGAAGACTTAAATTCTCCCTTGGAAAAAAGGGTAGAGATAGAATCTATCATCCCAGACCTCCACTTGCTAAAAGGGGTCTCAGGGAGTGAGAGAAATTCAGGATGCTCGCTCAGTTTAAGGCTCTGGATGACCCTTTTTGCAAGGCTACGGCTCTCGAGGATCTTATACTGGGTCTGATAATAATCCATGTCCATGGTGTTGACCGCAAAGATCTCTTTGAAATCAACAATCTGGGGATTCTCTTTATTGATCTGGATCGTGGTCGTGGCACGGTAAATGGGCCTCATCGTAAAGGTGGCAATGGCAGTCACAATCACAACGATTGAGAAGAAAGCCACGATCGTCCACCTTCTCTTCTGAACCACCTTCCAATAATCTCTAAGGTTAACCTCTTTCTCATCCCTATCAGGAGAGGAGATATACCACGGTGGAGGGAGTTGATAGCGCTCCTCTGAAGGGATCTGTTTTAGATAGTCCATCTTAGTCTCCTTGAACCTCATAGTGTCCCAAGAGAGACACCAAATCCAATCAGGCCTTTCACTGTGTCACGCAGGACATATAAGAAGGTTTTGATTCCGCTCTTGGGAACAATGACGATGTCGTTCTCCATAAGGTAGGGGTCCTCCATTTTCCCTTTCTGAATGGCATAGATATTTACAGAGATTGTTTCCCGCTCGTTACCTTTGCCCGAATAACGAAAAATCTTTGTCTCACTACCATTGGCCTCTGGTTTTAACCCCTCTGCCATGGCAATGGCCTGACTGACCGTAACCCTCTTGCCTTTAAGTGGGAACCCCCCAGGCCTCACTACTTCTCCCCCAACAAATACCTTCCCAGAGACAGGGATGTTGAGAACATCACCATGGTTTAAAGGCAAGTTGAGGCTTAGATCTCCCCGAGTGAGCAGGTCTTCAAGATTGATGACAAAGGTCCGAATATGATCTTCCAATGACTCCTTTTCTGCTTGAGACCCTTCCTCCAACAAAGGAGGACGAATCAAAAATAGTAATTGGCCTGCCTCTTCTTTCAGACCTCCTGCCATTCCCAATGCATCAAGAACCGTCTTTTGACCGGTGACATCGAAGACACCAGGTTTCTCGACCGCTCCCATTACAGAGATTCTCTGACTTCGATATTCTTTGATAAAGACACTAACATGGGGGTTTTGAAAATATTTCTCGGCCAAAAGTTCCTGGATCTCCTTTTCGAGTTCATAGGGAGTAAGGCCTTTCACCTTCAAAATACCAAGAAGTGGTAGGCTGATATTACCCTGGGAACTGACCCGAACGGTCTTATTCATCTTCTCGTCTTCAAAGACAGAGATTTCAAGAAGATCTTCCGGCCCGATCTTATAGTCCCGATAGAGGTCCCTCTTCGAAGATAGGGTGCTAAGCAAAATCCTCTCATTCATTTCCTTAACCTGTCTTGAAGATTCAATCTCTTTGATCTGAAGGTCTTTGACGGAAGTCTCTCTTTTAGAAGAGGATAAGTTAGATGAACATGAAATGATAAGGAAGGATAAAAAAATATGAAATAATAGGAGGGTAATCTTCCTTCTAATGCCCATCTTCATCCCTCCCCCCTTAACATAAAAAAAGCCCAGTAAAATTAATTTATCTTACTGGGCTTTCACTTAAAAAATTTACTATGGATTAGGGGCAAAGGGGGATCCAATCATGGTCATCATCACCCTGAGAAGCAGCCACTCCGGCTATTGCCCCTACAGCAACCGCTACCGCAGCAATTCCCACCCATGTCCATGTTGAAAGCCCCAAAAATCCTCCCGTAGCACCTGTGCCACCCGCTGTCTCTCCCACCTGCGCAACCATTGTCTTGGGTGAACTCCTTATGAGGGAGGAGGGAAGGGTTATCGATTCATTAGAAGAAAGCCCTGCTAAGATTACCTGGTTTTCATCAAAAACAGATAGTTTCCCCTTAACCATCTTTATATTCAGTGCACCATTGGAATGGATTTGAAGGGAGCCAATAGTCTCTTCATTTGTGGGAATATTCGATAAGGGGACTCGAGAGGCTTGCATCACCTTGGGGCTTGATAGGGATACCTTTCCAACCTTGAAATTCAACTCTGAACCTGAAGGAATCCGGAACTCAATCCCTCCCTGTAAGAGATTAAAATGACCTTGCTCAGTTAAGAAAAAGTGACTATTTTGCCTGACCTCAATAAGTCCTCCATTTGAAAGAGAGATAAATGCCATACCATTTTCAGTCTTAATCTTTACTCCCTGAAAGATTGGGAAATGAGAAGACTCAACGCTTTTCCAAACATTTTCCCTTGTTTCGAATTTAACTGTCCCTCTGGATACCATCTCACCAAGTGGAAGTGCTTTTGACTTTGCCTCTGCAATCATTACGTGAAACCCATTGACTGAAAGGAGAAAGGAGATGCAGAGGAAATAGGTTAATAATTTCTTCATTTTTTTTCGCCTCCTTTCTTTTTTTGAAAAGTTAAGCATAAATAAAAAATTTTGTCAAGTTTTTTTTTGCACAACTTTTTGCACAACCCAAAAATAAGATAACTATATCAAATTTTAATTTCTAGACTGTCATGCCGAACTTG
>CAZFDM010000110.1:0-7791 GCA_964517975.1 uncultured Syntrophaceae bacterium | reverse complement strand
CTCCACACCCTGAGGATGATTAAAGCAAATGAGTCTGTCCGCGTGGCGGTAAAACGGTTTGCTGAGGCTGCTGAGGAGGCAGCCTCCTACAATGGCATTTCACTGCCAGACGTAAAATGGATCATCCCTCATCAGGCCAATATCCGTATCCTCCAGCAGATGGCCAGGCGGCTCGATTTTCCCTTTGAAAAAGTCTACCTCACTATAGAAAAATACGGAAACATCTCCTCCGCCACAGTTCCCATTGCCTTAGACGAAGCCGTCCGCAATGGCTCCATCCAAAAGGGAGACCTGGTCATCCTTAATGGATTTGGAGGTGGCCTGACCTGGGCAAGTAGTCTGATCCGATGGTGACGGGGGAACCGTGTGATTCCCTTGTAGTCAAATCATTCGGTATCACGAGTCCCGAATCACGAATTACGGATAGGCCTCTTATGAGTTCGGTGAGTGATCAAATTATTGAGCAAACCCTAACGATTCTCAAAAAGAAGCCATTGGAGGGCTATGAGATTTACCTCGAGGAGTCGTCCCATTTTGGTGTCGAATCCAAGGAGGGAAGAGTAGATAGCCTCCTGGCTTCTCGTTCCTGGGGAATGGCCATTCGAGTATTAAACCGAAAGTCCATGGGTTTTTCTTATATCACCTCTTCGAAAGCGAGCCTTTCTTGGGAAAAGGAGTTTCCCATTGATTTGGAGCGAATCATTGATGAGGCGATGGCAAGCACTGAAGAGGTTTCCCCTGATCCTTGTTACGATTTTGCTCCTGATCTCAAATCTTCCCTCCCTTCTTTACCCATCTATGATGGGACGCTAAAGGGGATTTCAGAGAAGGTTAAGATTGAAAAGGCAATGCTTTTGGAAGAGGCTGCCCGGGCTGTGGATCCAAAGAGGATTCAAAAGGTGAGAAAGGCCTCTTATCAAGATACCCTCTCGCAAAGGACATTGATCAATTCTAATGGGCTACGGTTTTCCTATCCCTTTACCCTTGTCTCAGCCAGTGTTATGGCTGTGGCTGAGGAGTCCGGAGAATCGGAAATGGGATGGGAGTTTGATTTCTCCCATTTTTTTAGTGACCTCGATGTAGAGAAAGTTGGAAAGGTAGCAGGCAGAAAGGCCCTTGAGAGATTAGGAGGGAGGAGGATTCCCTCCGGACTCTATCCTGTTCTTTTTCGCAATCATGTGGTCTCAGAATTGTTATCACTTCTTTCCCATTCTTTTCTGGCGGAGCAGATTCAAAAAGGAAAGTCTCCCTTAAAAGGAAAATTAGGGGAAAGATACTTTTCCCCTCGTATTTCGATAATAGATGATGGGCTTCACCCCAAGGGAATTTCCACCTCACCGATTGATGGAGAAGGAACGCCCACTCAACAAACTCTATTGGTCAATCGAGGTGAAATTGTAGGATATCTGTATGATCGATATTGGGCGAATCGAGAGAATCTCCACCCTCCCCTCCCCTCAACTGGAAACAGCCGGCGATCAGGCATCCATTCTCCTCCAAGGTTAGGAATTTCAAATTTATATATTGAGCCTGGAGAGGATTCAATGGATCAACTGATTAAAGAATTACAAAGGGGGCTTGTCATTGAAGAGGTGATGGGTCTTCACACCGTGGATCCAATTTCTGGAGAATTCTCCCTCGGCTGCGAAGGAGATTGGGTCGAAAAGGGAGAAAAATTACATCCCGCGAAATCGATTGCCATCGCAGGAAATCTTTTTAAACTCTTTCAGGATATTGTCAAGGTAGGAAATGATCTACGGTTTTTTGGAAGTGTTGGATCTCCCAGCCTCCTGGTCGGGGAATTGGTCATCAGTGGAGATTAAAAAGAATTTTTGATTCAAAAGAAATCCCTAAAAAGGAATATAATAAACCCCTGTCCGGTACTGAGGGTAGGAAAAAACCTTCAGGGGGATACCTATAAATGATTGTAGGGTAGGGGCTTGTCCCTTTTCAAAAGGCGATCATTACCGATATTCGGTAAGCCATAAAGGCTTACCCTACGGAAAAAATTAATAATCTCGTGGGGGAAGGCCTTATCCCCTACCGATATTTTCAATTTACCCTCTCATATAAAAAGGACTTTTCCAGAGGTTTCCCAAAAAAGTCTTGACAACATAATTTTAAGTTTGGTAAAAAATAGGGGTCTTTTCAGGGGGGCCTCCGGTTAATCCTGAGGGGGGCAAGGAGGTTAATTTGGAAAAAGAGTATTTTAATATTTTAATCTTCGGCCATAAAACCTCCAAAGCCCGAAGTTTAAAAATCCATAGAAAAACAGTTAAAATTGCTCTCTATCTCATTGCCTTTGCCTTTTTATCTACCACTTTCTTCTTCTGTGACTATATTCAGATTAAAAAGAAGGCCTTAGAACTGGATCGACTCCATCGGGAAACTCAAGCCCAGAAGTCTCAAATCCATTTTTTCTCTTCACGGATTGAAGACTTAGAAAGACAGTTATCCAAACTGAAAGAGTTTGATAGAAAGATAAGGATCCTTGCCAATTTAGAAAAAGGCCAGGAGACCACCTCTCTTTTAGGGATGGGGGGACCTTCCCCTTCTGATATTCGAGAGAAGTTAAAAGCGGAGCAAGATGAGAGGGGATTGATTGAGCAGATGAGAGGGGATGTAGAAAGGCTCAAATCCGAAGCCCTTCATCGGGAAGAAAGCCTTTCTGAACTCGAAAAACTCCTACAAACAAAAAAGGATGTCCTTTCCCATACCCCATCGATCTGGCCGGTGATGGGTTGGGTGACTTCTGGGTTTGGTTTTCGGACCAACCCTTTTACAGGATTGACTCAAATGCACGAAGGTATCGATATTTCAAATCGAGTGGGAACCCCTGTGGTTGCAACCGCCGATGGAATCATTTCGGATATCGGAAATGATTGGGTCCATGGAAGGGTCCTTGTCATCTCCCATGGGTTTGGAATGACCACACGCTATAGCCATCTGAATAAAGTTTTTGTCAGGGTAGGGCAAAAGGTAAAACGGGGGGATAAGATTGCGGAAGTGGGAATGAGTGGAAAGACCACCGGTCCTCATCTTCATTATGAAGTAAGATTAAATGGCATTCCTGTCAACCCAATGCGATATATTCTCAACTGACTTTTTTCAGAGAAACTCAAAGCCCGATGAAGAAGACCTTCATCGGGCTTTTTTATTAGTTGAAACGGATTCGTATAAATTATATAATTTTTTTTAAAGGATTTGTCCTTTTGCATAACATTTCATCATTTCGTTAAGATGGGATAAATTATTATGATAGGGACCTTGATTAAGAAGATCGTTGGGAGCAAGAATGAGAGGGAATTAAAGAGAATCCAACCCATTGTCCAGAGGATCAATCAATGGGAGGCGAAGGTTCGTCCTCTCCATAACGATCAACTCAGGGCCAAGACCTTTGAATTCAAAGAGCGAATCGGTCGTGGGGAATCTCTCGATGAAATCCTCCCAGAGGCATTTGCCGTGGTTCGCGAGACAGCAAGACGAACCTTAGGAGAACGCCATTACGATGTTCAGTTGATTGGGGGAATTGTTCTACACGAGGGGAAGATTGCAGAGATGGCCACTGGAGAAGGAAAGACCCTGGTGGCTACACTCCCTGCCTACCTTAATGCCCTTACAGGTGAAGGCGTCCACATTGTGACAGTCAATGACTATCTGGCCAAAAGGGATCGGGACTGGATGGGAGTCATCTATCGCTTCCTTGGCCTTTCGGTGGGAGTGATTGTCCATGAGATGAATGATCGGGAGCGGAAACAGGCCTATGATTGTGACATCACCTATGGAACCAACAATGAGTTCGGGTTTGACTACCTCAGGGATAATATGAAATTCAGTCTTGAAGATTATGTCCAGAGGGAGTTAAACTACGCCATTGTTGACGAGGTCGATAGTATCCTGATCGATGAAGCAAGAACCCCTCTCATCATCTCAGGACCTGCAGAGGAATCGACAGATAAGTATTATAAGATCAACCGCATCATCCCGAACCTCAAGCAGGGGAGGGATTATCAGATTGAAGAGAAGAGCCACACCGCTTTCTTAACCGAGGAAGGTGTGGCCCATGTGGAGAAACTTCTTCATATTGAAAACCTCTATGACCCTCGAAACATTGAAATCCTCCATCATGTGAACCAGGCCTTAAGAGCCCATACCCTTTTTAAAAGAGACGTGGACTATGTGGTCAAAGACGGTCAGGTGATCATTGTGGATGAGTTTACCGGTAGGCTCATGCCAGGCCGGAGGTGGAGCGACGGGCTCCATCAGGCTGTGGAGGCCAAGGAGAATGTGAGGATCGAAAATGAAAATCAAACCTTAGCGACCATCACGTTCCAAAATTATTTTCGGATGTTTAAAAAGTTGGCAGGGATGACTGGAACAGCGGATACGGAGGCTGCGGAGTTTAGAAAAATTTATAATCTGGACGTCGTTGTCATTCCAACGAATATGCCCCTCATCCGAACCAATTATTCTGATGTCATTTACAAGACCGAACAAGAGAAATTTAGGGCAGTGGTCAGAGAGATCGAAGAACTCCATAAATCTGGCCGACCTGTTCTTGTCGGGACCATCTCCATCGAAAAGTCAGAGAGACTGAGCCAGATGCTGAAAAGACGTGGGATCCCTCATAATGTCCTCAATGCAAAACACCATGAGAGGGAGGCGGAGATTATCGCTCAAGCAGGAAGGGTTGGAGCAGTGACCATCTCGACCAATATGGCTGGAAGAGGAACCGACATTCTCCTTGGGGGGAATCCAAAATTTCTGGCCAAGACAATGGTAGAAGAAGGAACAAGCCAGGAGGAATTGGAGAAGGCTTATGAGAAGGCCTTGAGCATTTGTCAAAAGGAGAAGGAGAAGGTTATCCAATTGGGCGGACTCCACGTGTTAGGAACTGAGCGACACGAAGCCCGAAGGATTGATAATCAGTTAAGGGGAAGGGCCGGAAGACAGGGCGATCCTGGTTCTTCCCGTTTTTACCTCTCTCTGGAGGATGATCTTTTAAGGATTTTTGGGTCGGATCGAATTTCACACATGATGGATCGTTTGGGGATGGAAGAGGATCAACCGATTGAGCATCGTCTGGTCACCCGAGCGATTGAGAATGCCCAGCGGAGGGTTGAAGCCCAACACTTCGAGATAAGAAAACATCTATTGGAATACGATGATGTGATGAATAAACAGAGGGAGGTGATCTACACCCAGCGAAGGGAGGTCTTGGCCAGTGAAAATCTAAAAGAGACCGTGATGGAGATGCTGGAGGAGCAGGTGGACAGTATCGTAGATCTTTATACCGATGAAAAGGTCCATCCTGAGGATTGGGATTTAAAGGGGCTCCAAGATGCCATCTATCAACAATTCTCCTTCCGTTGGCCTCTCCCTTCTGAAAGTCAAGATGGTTTTAATCGAGAGAAATTAAAAGAAACGCTTCTTTCGAGTTCAAAGGAGGTTTATCAAAAGAAGGAAGAAGCCTTTGGGGTGGATATGCTTCGTTATCTTGAGAAGGTGATCATGCTTCAGTCCATCGACCACCACTGGAAGGACCATCTCCTTGGTATTGACCAGTTGAAGGAGGGCATAGGACTAAGAGGGTATGGTCAAAAAGACCCCAAAATTGAATATCAACGAGAAGCCTATCAGATGTTTCTCGAAATGCTTGATCGAATCAAGAAGGATACACTCCAGAAACTCTTTGCCATCCAGATAGCCAGGGAGGAGGTAAAGGAAATACAAGCTCCTCGGAAGCAGACCTTCATCATGAGCCGTGGGGAGGTTGCATCCAGCAGGGCAAATGAGAGAGAAGAGGGTAGACCCGTAACGGTTCGCCGCGAGGGGAGAAAGGTTGGCCGAAATGATCCCTGTCCCTGCGGAAGTGGTAAGAAGTATAAAAAGTGCTGTTTGTTGAAAGAAGAGGCCAGAGCCTAAATGAGAAAATTGTCACCTCACAAATCACGATTCCCATCTCACGATTCACGATTTAAGGTAAAGGGTTTTCTTTTTTCCGCAATCTCAGCAGGAATTAAAAAGGAACCCAAGAAGGACTTGGCCCTGATCTATTCGGAGGTGCCTGCTCAGGTCGCAGGGCTCTTTACGACGAATCGAGTGAAGGCTGCCCCTGTTTTGATCGATCAAAAGAGAATAAGGCAAGGCCTCTGTCAGGCCGTTCTCATCAATAGTGGGAATGCCAATGCCTGCACAGGGCCGCAGGGGTTAGAGGATTGTTATACCTTATCTTCCTTTCTATCTAAAGAGTTGAAAATCCCTCCAAAACATATCTTTTTGGCCTCGACAGGGGTGATCGGGACTCCTTTGCCCATTGAAAAGATTATAAAAAAAATCCCCCAATTGGTGAAAAATCTCTCTCCTGACGGGTTGGGGGACGTGGTTGAAGCGATGATGACTACCGATACCTGTCCCAAGATGGAGTGGGCCACCTGTAAGATTAAAGGTCAACGAGTCAAACTCTGCGGAATGATCAAAGGGGCAGGGATGATTCGTCCCAATCTGGCAACCATGCTCTCCTTTCTTGTCACCGATGGAAATATTGAGGCGACTCTTCTGCAAAAAATGTTAAAGGAGGCCTCGGAGCATTCGTTTAATCGGATCACGATTGATGGTGAGATGAGTACTAACGATACCGTATTGCTTTTAGCCAATGGAAAAGCAGGCCATCCTGTTTTGGATCATAGGGATCGAGATGTGGAAAGATTCAACTCTATGCTTATGGATGTATGCCAGAGATTAGCCCAAAGCCTTGTGAGGGATGGTGAGGGAGCGACAAAGTTAATAGAAGTGGTTGTTCGAGGGGCAAGAACCCAAGAAGAGGGGAAGAAGGCCGCCTACGCCATTGCCCACTCACCCTTAGTAAAAACCGCCTTCTTTGGGGAGGATGCGAATTGGGGAAGGATCCTATGTGCCCTTGGGCATTCAGGAGTTTCGATCAATCCAGATCGGGTGGACATTTTCTTTGATAAGGCCCCGATTGTGAGAAACGGGATGGGTGTGGGGCCACCGTTAGAAAAAAAGGCTAAAAAAGTCATTCAGAGAGATTCCTTTAAGGTCATTGTGGATCTCCATCAAGGAAAGGGAGAGTTTTCAATCCTCACCACCGATCTTTCCATCGATTACGTCAAAATCAATGCTTCCTACCGTTCTTAATTTTTTAGAATTGCCGATGAAGTGAAATGGTGAGGAGAGTTCGAGACAAGGGGATTGCGGATTTGATCAAGAGCCTATCCAGTATCCATCCCTAAAAATTTCGATATTTGTTGGTGACCGGAAGCCTTCTGTCCTTTCCCAGGGCACGGTGGGTGATCTTGACTCCTGGTGGGCTCTGCCTTCGTTTATACTCATTTCGGTCAACCATCTGAATTACCTCTTTGACCATTTCCTTTTTAAATCCCATTTTGACGATCTCTTCGAGGTCTTTATCTTCTTCCACATAGGCCTTGAGAATGGAGTCAAGAATAGGGTATGGCGGAAGGGAGTCCTCATCCTTTTGATTTGGCCTCAACTCTGCAGAGGGTGCTTTGGTAAAGACACTTTTGGGAATAACCTCTTTTCCTTCCTTTTTATTTTTGTATTTGGCCAATTCGTAAACCAGTGTCTTTGGAACATCCTTGAGCACAGCATATCCTCCTGCCATATCTCCATAGAGGGTGCAGTAACCGACGCTCATTTCGCTTTTATTACCTGTGGTTAAAACCAGCCAGCCAAATTTATTGGAGAGGGCCATCAAGATATTTCCCCTGATACGAGCCTGAATGTTTTCTTCTGTGACGTCAGGCCTAA
>CAZFDM010000109.1:0-1945 GCA_964517975.1 uncultured Syntrophaceae bacterium | reverse complement strand
CTCCACCACCTTCGCCGTCTCAACCATCAAAAGATTAGCCTGATTCGCATTGTCCGCATTCTTCCGAGTCATCGACGCCATCTCCTCAATCGATGAGGACGTCTCCTCAATCCCCGCCGCCTGCTCCGAGGCCCCCTCAGCCAATGTCTGACTGGCAGATGAAACCTGGGCCGATGCCGATGCCACCTGCTCAGCACCCTCCGTTAAACCCTCAATAGCACTGGTGAGTGGTCTGGATATGGATCGTGCCATGAAGTATGAAAGTAATAACCCACCCGCAAATACAATGCCTCCCGCCGCAAGGATTACATAAAGAATTTTGGCTAATTCGCTCTCAACATCATCGACGTAGATCCCGCTTCCAATGATCCATCCCCATTCCGGAAATAATTTAACATAGGATATCTTGGGCACAGGCTTTGTAACACCTGGTTTGGGCCACATATAATCTACAAAACCGGCCCCTGATTTCTTACAAATCTCCACCATTTCCACAAAAAGTCTTTTTCCATTCGGATCCTTATAATCAGAAAGATCTTTTCCATCCATCTCAGATTTAATGGGATGCATCACCATCCTGGGACCAAGATCGTTAATCCAGAAGTAATCATCCTGATCATATCGAAGGTTTTTGATGGCTTCTTTTGCCTTGGCTTTGGCCTCTTCAACGGAGATCCCTTTGGCTACCTTGGTCTGTTTTGAATAATAATCCAAAATACCCCATGCTGTTTCCACAAGATGCTTTGTTTTTGAATACTTCTCATCGTAGAGGTCCTTTTTTAACCGTGGAATGATCCATGCAAAAGTCAGAGAGAAAGAAATAACAATGAGCACACCTAATAACATAATCCTTGTTGAAAGCTTCATTTTCTTCAACATCTATTTTACCCCCTCAAATGAAATAAGTATGTGATTGCAATTATTTTAAGTAAATCCTACATCTCTCAATGATTAGGGCTCCGGATGTTATGCGGCTTTTTCAAGCATCTGGATCTCATCAACTTCAAGCACTTTATCAATATCGAGCAAAATCTTTATTCCTCCATTCACCTTCGCCATTCCCAGGATATAATCCGTATCCAGCCTCGCTCCAAACGAAGGCGCCTCCTCAATCTCCGAACCCCTGATGTTCAAGACCTCTGAGACCGAATCGACCACAATCCCCACCAACACCGACCCCATCTGACCCCTCGTCTCCACCACAATAATACAGGTTCGCTCCGTATAACCCATCTCCTCCATCCCAAACTTAAGCCGCAAGTCAATTACCGGTATAACCTTCCCACGTAAATTGATCACCCCCTTCACATAGGTCGGTGTCCGAGGAACCGGAGTAATCGGCATCATCCCAATGATCTCTTTAATCTTCAAAATTCCTATCCCATACTCCTCCCCAGCTAAACAGAAAGTTAAATATTTACCTTCCCGATCCGTCATGTTTCTTACCATCTGACTCACCTGTTTCATCGACTCTTCCATTATTTTTTTACCCCCTTATTTTTCTTTGCTTCTTTAATCACCTTTATCACTTCTTCCATATCAAAACGCCATGAATCACCAATCTTAAATCCGGGAAGCTCTCCCTGAGAAGCCAATTTGTAGATCGTCGATTCGGAAAGTTTAAGATATTGGCTTAATTCTTTTGTTGTTACAATATGTGCCATAATTATTTCTCCAGATTTAAAAGGATAATTTTTTTGATTTTGGTTTTTTTAGATACTTGAGTTTATTTCTTTTTATTAAATCAAGAATTACCAAAGTAGTTAGTTCTTCCTCCTCGTCCCTAATCTCTTCTTCTATTGCTTTAACTAATTCATAAAGATTGGTTTTAATTCTAATTCTATGCCGGTTTGGAAAATAATAGATAGGATGATTGAATAAATTTATCTTCATTTGAAAAAATTAAAAAAAAATGGTTCATCTCCAAATTAGTTGCTATAATAGA
>CAZFDM010000108.1:0-4502 GCA_964517975.1 uncultured Syntrophaceae bacterium | reverse complement strand
AAGAGGGTTATCAATATTCCTGCCAGTACAAAGAAGAACAGGGCAGTTATTAGTTTAATGGTTGAAGTCCTCCTCTGGAGAAAGAAGGATAATTGTTGTGAAGTGGTTCCCCAATAGACAATACCGAAAATAGCCACCAAGGGCAGAATATAGACGATATTGTATAAAATAAGGTAAAGCATAGCACTGTCTCGAAGGGATGGAATGTTGGTGACAAAAAGGATGGTTGGGAGATAGACCTGACTGGTACAGGTCGATTGTAATAGGGTAACAATGAAACCAATAACGATCGCTGCGAAAAGAAGGCGAGGGGATTTACTCTCTTCTCCTCTTTCGAAGTCTCCTTCTTTTGTTCGAATGATCCGATGGATCCTTTTCTTTAAAGAGTTTGGAACCTGGAGGGTCATTTTGGAAGGACGACCTCGTTTGACCTGGAGATAATCATAGAGGCTGAATATTCCAAGAAAGAGGGATAAGAAAAAAGTAATTAAATAGATAATCTTAGAGAAGAGAGGGAATAAAGAAAACTGTTGGACAAAACCAAGGATTCCGAAACCGAGTAATAAATGGGTGAGAAATCCTGCTCCAGTAAAGCCAATTCCCACCCAGAGGATTTCTTTCCGTGTCCGTCCTACCATTGTAAGATAAGAGATAAAGAAGACGAGGGTTGCCAGGGCACATGGATTAAGTCCTTCGATTAACCCCGCAAGCAAAATAGCCAATGTTCCAAAAGATTTAAACCGTTCAATAATGGATTCCTCTGCTTTTTTAATCTCATCCTTAGAAAACAAAGGAGTGGGCTTCCTTGAAGTCACACCTTGCCCTGTTTGGACACTATATTTTTGAATCAATCCTTCCACTTTAGTCTCTGAAATCTCTTCGGGAGCGAGAAAGGCATCACCAATAAAGAGGCTTGGAGCAATCAAACGTTTCTCCTGAGGAAGGCTTAAACGATTGGATAGGGTTTCATTTAGTCGTTTACCATCGATTGAGTTCAAATCAATCTGTGTAATATGAAGCTGAGGATATTTTTGCTGAAGATATTTTAGTAGGTAGCTTGCTCGATCACATTTCGGGCAACCCTTCTGATAAAAATAGATTAATTCGGCTTTAAAGGTCTTTTCAGAGACTTCCATTTTAGAGGGAATTTCAAGGGGAGGAAGACTTGGGATCAAAGATCCGCTCATCTGATATTCAAGGATGATGGGATCTAATTTTTCTATAATTTCTTGCTCCCCAAAGAGCATCCGATCTCCAATAAATAGAGCAGGAAGCTCATCAGCCTTACGATGAAATTTCTCTTCAAGTTTTAATAAAGCCTCATAATGGGAAGGATGAGCGAGATCAAAGGTTTTGATCTCGAGAAAAGGGTACATCGCTTTGAGAGTTGGGACATAACTTTGGAGGATGGCCTGACAACTTGGACAGTCCTCAGCATAGAAGATATAGATAGGGATGGAAGGGGGTTGAGTTAAGGAAGAATGGGGAAAGGAAAGGAGAAGAAAAGAAAGAAGTAAGGAGGTTACCCATTTTTTCATCTTTTTTCTCTTAAAATTCTTATTGAAATCCTTCAGAGATTTAGCTTACACGAAGCTTTGAAGGAAATGGGTCTCACTGATCTCGGGTCGCTTGATCCACTTGAGGTTTCACGATTTCTTTAAGAAAGAGAAGAGCCTCTTCTTTATCCCCATCAAGGATCGCCCTTACCATTCGAGAAATCTCCCCTGCATCAAGGCCAATGAATATCTTTTGGGTCATTTTCCCTTTTCCTCCTCCAGCCATTTTTTAATGTTGGACTTACTTGGATTAATTCCCACAGATTTAACCCTTCCATTAATGATGAGGGCAGGGGTAGGGAGGATTCCATATTGGGCCATCAAGTCCGGATCAGTAATATGGGCCAATCCAGCCTGGATGCCTGTTTCAGAAAGAACCGCCATGACATCCTCCTCCAATTTATCACAAGCATAACATCCTGGCCCCAAGATGATCACCTCAAGAAATCCGCTTTTCTCTTCTTCGACTTTTTCGCCAAGGAATTTTTTAAATTCCCGGAAGAGAGCCTTTTTATATTCCTCCTTAACAGAATTGGGAATATAGTTCTTCCTCCCTGTCTTTTCGACTAGTATCTCCTTCAGGACAGACTCGGGCTCACCTCTTTTACTTTTTAGCTCTTCGAAGATTTCCTTCAGCCCGATCAAACCCACCCGGGTGTTTCCAACGAAAACGAGGCTATAATCTTTTTCCCCCATACACCCGTCCTGACTATAATAGGCCTCTCCTTTTGGAAATCTGATTTGAAAGATATCGGGTTACCTTCTCCACGTCAGCGGCGATGGGATTCAAGTCATGATTTTTCTCAATGCCCATGCTCGTAATCTCTACATATTCATCGATCTTAAATCCAGCATGTTCAAGCGTCTTTTTGGCACATTGCACCGGGCACCCATCAATGGCTACAATGACTTTACCTGCCTTGGTCGATTCAATCATCCCACTGACATGGCCCCCAATACCTGCGAGGCAAAAAAATCTCCCCGTACCATCTTGGGTTAATTTTACCCCCGCTTGATTAGCAATCTGCCCCACATTGGAACCCCCCGAACATGGGAAGATTAAGATTTCACTTGGTTCACACAAACATTTCTCTTCCATCTTATCCTCCTTATTTAATCCATTCTTTAATCTCTTCGACCTTAGGGACTTTTCCAGCGACCTTGACCACTCCATCTACGACAAGGGCGGGTGTCACCAGTACTCCATAATTCGAAATCGTTTTAACATCGGAGACTTTGAGTACTTCAGCCTCAATTCCCAACGTCTTAACAGCCTCTTTCGCTCGCGCCTCGAGCTCATTGCACTTCGGTCAACCCATTCCTAAGATTTCGATTTTTTTCATTTTTTCACCTCCTAATTGAATTATAGGGAAACACGTCCAAAGGCTATCCCTGTAAGGGTTGCAATGATAATGACTAAGCCAAAATAGGTTATTCCTTTTTTCAATCCCATAATCCTTATAATAACGATCATACTGGGAAGGCTCAACGCAGGGCCAGCGAGAAGAAGAGCCAGTGCAGGCCCTCGTCCCATCCCTATATCGAGAAAAGCCCGGGTAATGGGGACTTCTGTAAGGGTTGCAAAATACATCAGCGCACCAAATCCGGAGGCGATGAAGTTTGATCGAATGGAATCCCCGCCCAAGAAACCTCGGATAAGAGACTCTGGAATAAGGGTTTTAAGCATTCCTGCGACAAACACTCCAAGAAGAAGCCACGGGGTAATCAGCCTGAAGAATTTCCAGGTAGCAAAAAGCCACATCTTTATGTCTTCCATGTCATACCATTTTTTCAGGGCGATAGATAGGAGAAGGAAGGAAAGGACCGTGAGTCCCCATTGCTTCATTGACGCAAAGACAAGAATCCCAACCAAGGATATAAAATAGATGAGGAGAGCATATCCCTTTTTACTACTTTTGGGTAAGGCGATGTTCTGATCATAACTTTTCCTCTCCTCCCTAAAGAGGAATGACATGGTAAGACCAATAAGAGTAGATAATAAAATAGCACTGACTGCTCTTGCTACACCGAGATCAAGCCCTAAGAGTCGGGCAGAATAGACAATTGCAAGGACATTGATTGCCGGACCAGCAAAAAGGAAGGTGGTAGCAGGACCCACTCCTACTCCTCTTTTATATATTCCAGTAAAGATTGGGAGGACGGTACATGAACACACAGCGAGGACTGTTCCCGAAGCTGAGGCAACTCCATACGAGAAGACCTTCTTGGTCTCTCCTCCAAAATACCTCATCACAGAAGCCTGGGAGATGAAAACATTAATAGCCCCTGCAATAAAAAAGGCAGGAATTAAACAAGTTAAGACATGGGCAGAGAGATAATCAAGAAATGCAGTAATTCCACCCTGAATGGTTATGATAAACATCGGTTACCTCTTTTGGCCTCTGCTTAACTAAACTATATTTAAGAAAAGATGAAGTTTCCTGTAAACCAGCCTACAAAGGTTCCCAAAATACAAATAAGTATAACGTAAACCATCCCTCTTTTGAAGCCAAAAACTTTCATAATGGCTAAAATATTGGGAAGGCTCATTCCGGGTCCTGTCAGGAGGAGAGCCAAGGCTGGACCTTTTCCCATCCCCAAGCCTAACATCTTGTGAATAAAAGGGGCCTCGGTCATCGTTGCGAAATACATTGTCTGTCCAATTACAGTTGCAAGGAAAGAGGCAAAAACCCCTGTTCCACCCAACCAACTTTCAACCCACTGTTGAGGAAGAAGCTTTCCAATGATTCCCACAATGAAGACTCCACCTAAAAGCAGAGGGAGGATGATGCGAACAAACCACCAGGTTTCACTCATCCAGTTGCGAATCTCTTCAAAAGACTTTACTTTAAAAGCATAGATTCCTGTAATGATCATTCCTATGGCCCAGACATAAACCTTGTGCAAATAAGGCCCTTTCTGGACGAGATAGTTAGGTGCTAAAAG
>CAZFDM010000107.1:0-1864 GCA_964517975.1 uncultured Syntrophaceae bacterium | reverse complement strand
AAATACAAACAACAAAAAGAAAACTACAAATAACAACACTTTAATCAAAAATTAAAGAGTGCAAAAGCCTCAGTAATTATGTTTTGTAGATTACATAATGCTCGACAGGAAAGCCTGCGGTTTAAACCGTGGAATGAATTTGCCGAATGGGTTTAAATAAGAATTTCTGGATAAAGAGTTATGATGTTGATGGGATGCTCAAAAAGCTGGAATAGGTCTCCCATCCAAAACTGGGAAAACCGGGGCTCAAGCAAAATATAGGGCTTGTTCTGGAAAAATTCCAAAAGAAGCCACCAACGGGGCGGTGGCACGCCCCCTGCAGATAGCCTCCAAGTGATGAAGCGGGCAAATGCTGCCACAGACGTGTTCCAGAGCAGTGGAAGAAGGCTGTGTGCAGGAATCTCCCAACTTTAGCCAAGGAGAGAGTCAAACATTCCCCCTATTTCAGATTTTCCCAGAAGAAGAAGGGTCGATGTAAAATTGTTCGGCCATGTGTCAAAGAGGGGGATTAAGTTTCTTTCGCAATTTAAAGCATTAGTTGAGGGAAAAAGGAACCGAGTAAGTCTACATCTCTAAGGACAGGAATCACACTCCAGCACCGCCACGCAGACTGGTTCACTAGAGAGGGTAAGAGAGGAAAAAGCGAAACAACCACTCCCCAAGGCACGTTATCTTATATTGTAATGAGGATAAGGTCGACTATCAATGAGATGGGTTAAATACTATGAAAAGGATTTAACTGTAGGGGATAATCTACTATGCCAATAACGAAGGTCACCCGTAACTATCAAATAACGCTCCCTGCTGAGGTTAGAAGAGCGCTCGACATTAGGGAGGGAGAATACCTGAAGGTAGAAATAGAAAGGGATGGAATCATATTAAGGAAGCTGGAGAAAAAGAGGAAAAGGATCAAGCTTGGAAAGAGAATTACAATTGATGAGATCGAAAAGGAAATCGAGGAAGGATTTAGGGATTGCATGCAGTAATTGACACCAACATTTTGATTTTTGACACAGTTTAAGATTCTGAGAAACACGTTCAAGCTGAAAATCTCTTAGACTCCTAAGATAGATTGCTTATCCCACCTCTAGTTTTTATGAGTAAATATGGTTCTTTAAGACGCAGGGACTTGAAGGCAACGAGGTAGAAGAGCTAGTTGATGGGTACCTCACAGACCCCCTATGCAGGATTCTTGCAGACAATGGAACGCCTCTGAAAAAAGCCCTAGAAATAATTACTTCTAAAAAGCTCCCTTTAGCAAGATTTAACGATGTAGTAATCCTGTCACTTGCAATAATTGAGAAAGCACCGTTAGCAACATTTGATAGAAGGCTTAGGGAGGATGCTCAGAAGTTTAAAATAAAAACACTTCCCGAGAAGATTTAAGTAGGCACTACGCGCAGAAAATTAATTATGATAGAAATAAAAGATGTTTTAAAGGCAATCAATGAAGGCCTGCGGATATAAATTACCCCCCCATCTCAGATTTTCCAACTAGGAAAGTCATGCGAAAAAACAAACCAGACTCAGGATAATAAACACCCATACTAATTAGGATCAACAACCCTAACCTCGTCCTCACGAGCAGACCTCAAAAACCTTACCCTCAGGTAATCAACCCTCCTACAATCCAACTGCGTTTTGAGCCAGAAAACATTTGAAGTGGATTAAAATGAAATTATAAGCTTCCATAATTGATGGAACCCGAAAAATTATCGGGTACTGCAGAGTTTTAATTCCAAAATTTTATTACCTTAATCGATGTACCAAGGGTTCGGGAGTGGGATTAATTTTAAATTCTGACTTCATGGTGTTAGTAGTTAAAGGCAAGTTACATTTTTCTAGTATTCTGATAGTTCTAGTT
>CAZFDM010000106.1:0-4974 GCA_964517975.1 uncultured Syntrophaceae bacterium | reverse complement strand
TGAGGATTTGGATTTGTGGTCTGGATGTTAATGGTCAAGTGGGCTGTCTCCCCTTCATTGTAGTTTGCTTTATCAAGGGAGGCATTGACATTGAGTCTTATCCCGGCGAGATGATACTTAATCTGGCCTTTTGTACCTTCTACATCTTGACCTCTTGAATCCTTGAGTTCGTAACTCGCAAAATAATCCTTCTCCTCCAGATCCTCAGGGAGAATAAAGCTAAATGTAATGATCCTCTCCTCCCCTGGTTTAAGCCAATCCCTCTTAACGGAATCAATCAAGTCATAGGATTTGAATAGGAGATCAAATGACCCCTCTTGAGTTCCAGTATTTTTAACCCTGAATTCAAACAAAGCCTCCTGGCCCGCTACGAAGGTCTGATAGGAGGGCAGTTTTGTAATCTGAAAGTTAGGACTCTGAACCAAGAACTCCAGATTCTTAAGCGCTATCAGTTGATTGCTATTGCTGAGGAGTTGTACTTGGAGGGTGTAGTCACCGGGTTCAATGGCAGAAGGATTGATATTTAGAGTTACAAGTTGCGAATCTTGAGCTAAGAGTTGAGAAATTGACTTCTCAGCATTCCATACCCTCTGCCCCGAACTTCCCATAACACTGAGACTTACACTGCCACTGATATCATTGTATCCCAGATTGGTTAGATGGATATTGACTGGAATCAACCCATCGGCCTGTGCCCCTAAGGAAACAACCATCTCTGCGATATTCTCTTTTAACACCCTGAAACTCTTGCTGAATAGGCTGGAAGGCTCAGCGATGAGGATTGCCTTTATTGTATAATTGCCAGAAGGTAAGTTGAAATGAAGATAATCCGAATATTCCCCTCCTGCAGGGATAAAGACGGCATTCGAGATAATAGACGGACCAAGTTCAAATTCAAATGCAAACTCTTCATCAAAGGTCCCCGTGTTTTTGACTTTATAGGGGAGGATAACCATTCCCTCAGGGTAGAAATCATTGACTGCTAAAGTGATTTCACCCTGCCTTGCCTTTACAACATCGATCCTTGACTCTGCCTGAAATCCCCTGCTCTCACATCTTAATAGGTATGACCCCACACCTAACCTATATTTTAATGAGTCTAAAATGCTTCCATTTACAGGGAGCGTAAATATCTTTATGGTTTTAGATAGTTCCTCACCATCACCAAACAAAGTGAAGGTAACTGGAAAAGTGGTTTCCAGTTCTCCAATATTCCTGAGCTGATAGGGGATGATGATATCTCCCTCTTTGTAGGAAGGTTGAAGGGTTAATTTTATTTCTGCCTTCTCTCCAAAACGAACTTGTCTTTGAATCGTTTGTTCCAGGTCACCCATAAATGTAAAGGTATAGGTGGTATCGCTTAATATTTGCTGGGTGTATTGAATAATTTTTATCTCTCCTGCCGAAATTTTAAAGGTTTGTGAGTCTTTAAACTCCGAATCCTGAATTCCAAACTGTATTAAGGCATCCACTTTGCCTGTGTTCTTTATCTCAACATTGATATCGAATGGCTGATTCCCTACAACCTCAGGCACGGAAACAGTCACAGCCACTTTACTTCTGGTCACCTCATATCCCTCTACAACCTCCACGAGTTTGGAACCACTCTGTTGGACTTCTCCAATTAATGTTATCTCCCCTTCTTTATCTGCCGGAATACTAAAGGTAAAAGAATGGTTTCCACCTGCAGGGATATCAAAAGGCCCCTCTCTGAGAATCTGAGAAGTCTGACCAAGATATTTCGAGTTAAGGATGAAGACCAGACCGGTGGCCTCAATAGGAGCCAGGTTTTCAACCCTCCCTGTGATTGTAACAGTCTCCCCTGATTTATAAATTTTTTTGTCAGTAGCGAAGAGAAGGAAGGTATTTCCATCAAATATATAGAAAGAACTATCATAGTGCGAAATGGTCTGACCGAGTTTATTTGAAAGTATCCCCTGTAAATAAAGTTTCCCTTTTACCTCCAGTGTTCCAATATTAGTCATATAATTTTGATTTGAGTTAGCAGACTGATTGACAGGGATAGAGGTTTCAAAAATTGTTTGAGAAATCCCTTTTGGGATCATTCTTTGGATGCGATGATTCCCATAGTCGACTATATAAATTGGCCCGCCTGGTTCTATAGCAATTCCTGCTGGTCCCCAGAACTCTCCGTCACCCGTCCCATAACCTCCCCATTTATGAATAAAACCTCCATTGAGATCAAATTTCTGTATGCGACTCCCCCAACCTGTTACATAAAGGAAACCATCAGGTGTGGCAGCAATACCTTGAGGAGATATAAATTGGCCATCTCCCCAACCAAAACTTCCCCACTTTGCAATAAAATTCCCGTCGCTATTAAACTTTTGAATACGGTGATTCCCAGTGTCCACCACATAGACAGAACCATCTGATCCGACAGTGATTCCCTGGGGATCATTGAACTCTCCATCCCCATCACCGTAGCCTCCCCATTTGGTGAGGAAATTACCACTTCGATCAAATTTCTGAATACGATGGTTGTTGCTATCTACCACATAGATATAACCGTCAAGATCAATGGCAAGACCTCTTGGGGTGAAAAACTGTCCACCTTCTTCGCCTTTGGTTCCCCATTGAGAAAAAAAGTCCCCATTACTTGTAAATTTCTGCACTCGATGGTTCCATGTATCTGCAATATAGACTGAGCCGTCAGAATCTATAGCGATCCCATTTGGCCACTTAAATTGCCCCATTCCATTGCCATATCCTCCCCATTTCGTGATGAAGTTTCCAGCATCATCAAACTTCTGGATACGATGGTTTGCCATATCGACAACGTAGATATAGCCTTCTGGTCCAACAGCAATGTCTGTAGGATAGCTAAATCTTCCATCCCCATTTCCTGCCCCGCTTGCCCAAGCATAGGAATAATTGCCTTCACTATCAAACATTTGAATATGATTACTGCCATCCGCTACATAGATATAAAAACACGCCTCACAATTAGGGGTAGAGTAGATCCAAGGGGTTGCTGTAATCCCGTAAGACCTTTGATAACCATCATTTCCATACCCCCAAAACTGCCATTGAGCTAAAAAATCACCCCAGCCATCATATCTTACAATACGGTATAACCCATCTGTAACGACCACAGACCCGTAAAGTCCACTTCCTCCCACAGCAATACCGCGGGGAGTAATAGACCCTATGTGATTATAATCATCATAGTATTCAGTATAATAACAGTACCATTGTTTTAAGAAATAACCACTGCTGTTAAACATTTTAATACTGTCACTTCCTGAGTCCGCTACATAAATTATAGTATACCCCCAATCATTACTCACAGCGATTCCTGAAGGTGAATCAAATTCATCCTCACTACTACCATATCTTCCCCATTTGAGGATGAAGTTTCCATCTCTATCAAACTTCTGAATACGGTAATTATCTGAATCGAGTACATAGATCGAGTTATCATCTACAGCAATCCCAATTGGAGATTTGAACTGCCCATCTCCTTCACCATAACCTCCCCATTGGGCAACGAATCTACCATTGCTATCAAACTTCTGAATACGATGATTATTTGTATCTGCCACATAAACAGAACCATCGAACCCAACAGCAATACCAGAAGGAGAATCAAACTTCCCTTCTTCACTTCCATAGCCTCCCCATTCCATCACAAAATCACCATAATCTGTAAACTTTAGCACCCGATGGTTACCTGTATCAGCCACATAAAGAGCCATTACTGGAGAAAGGGATTCATCAAAACCCACTGCCATCCCTCCAGGATAGTTGAAGGGTTTCCATCCCTCCCGTGGAAGAAAATGCTTCAATTCATCATTCGACCCTGTTTTTATACCCTTCACGGTAACCTTTAAATTACCCTCAATAATCCCAATTGGCCCATTTGCCACCGATGATGTGATTGCAATAGGCTCTGTATTTAAATAGGCCCTTTTATCTGTTCGTGTCTCTAAAAAGGCACTAAGGCCCTGAATATCAAAAATTTTATCCATAAAGGCCGATCTTCCAGTTTTATCATCCCCTATCCTAACTCCTAAATAGACCAAACCTTTTACAGTTTGAAGAGGAATCTGAAGATTAAGAGATTTTTTCTCACTGGCAAGTAGGGTGCCTGAGCCACTGGTCCGATAAATCTCTACATTCATGCTATCTTTAATCGAAAGCCTCTCAATGGTATAAGTCGTATCCACACCGCCTGTGTTTTCTATCGATAGACTGATCGTATCTCCTGCTTTGAGAGAGGTTGCTCCAGAATAACTAATGAGGAGGGAGGATTCAGGAACAACAAACCCCACCTCCTTGGTTAATGACATCTCCCAGGGTAAGGTTAGAGTGACTTTTACATGATGTATACCAGGCAACAGAGTTTCTGAAATTGGGATAATAAAAGGCACTTCTTTCTTCTGGCCAGGCTCAAGGGTCAAAGATCCTCCATAGGTGTAATTAATGTCCGGGATGGAAAGGGTGAAACTGGCATTGAGCGGAGAGGTAAAATTGCTATCACTTGTAATTGTATAACTAAAGCCCAAATTCTCTCTGATTCGATATAGAGGCTTATCGAAGAGGATATCCTGCTCAATTCTCACAGGTTTTATGGGAAGGTAAATTTCCCTTTCTATCCTATCTCCTGATGAAAGAGCCAGGGTCACCTTCCCAGTCCCTCCCTGGTTTAATGTGAGAGGCAATGAAAAACTGAATAGTATACTTTCTGCCAGAGAGGGATTGATTGTTATGGGTTTTGTCTCAGAAAACCCAAGAAAGGGAATATTCATTATTACCGACGCCTCTTGAACAAATCTTCCTGTGTTAGTAGTAGAGACAGTTATATTTGCTGTCTCTCCGATTTTATAAGAGGGTTTATCCATAGAGATATTGAGACTATTGGAATTCAAGAAATTAATACTTGTTGGTTTTCCGGTTTTTGTTTCATCCGATTGGCTGTAAGTTAAAACATAGGTCCCCAACTTAAGAGAC
>CAZFDM010000105.1:0-11702 GCA_964517975.1 uncultured Syntrophaceae bacterium | reverse complement strand
CCTTGGGATAGGAATAAAAATGAACCAAATCCATGCCCTAAAGTCAAGGCATAAAAATAGTTTTCTATCAGGGTTATAAGTGAACCATATTCTTTGAAGAGTGATGAAGGAGGTGATACCTTATGGAAGCTGTGAAAGGGGAAATTTTGAAGAGCAAATTCACTGAGGATTTATATGTGGTTAAAAAAATTGAAGATGAAAGGGTGATCTTGGAGAATGGAAATGGGTCTGTATGGATTTCGCTATGTGAGAAGGACCTTGGCCTTTATTATGAAAAGATTGAAGGGAGGTAATACTCAATGAAAGTTCAAGAAGGTGACACGTTCAAGCATAGGATAACAGGTCAACTTTATAATGTGAAGACTATTATAAATGGTAAATTTATTTTGGAGTCTTTAGACCCACCGCATAAATTGTGGTTTGGCGGGGAGGATATGGAGCTCTTTTTCGAGGTGTCAGAGGGGAAAAAGTAGTTTTAAGAGGAAATGGAACGACTGAGCTAACCGGCGCGCAGCTTTTTCGGGCGTCCGGTTGGGCGACTTGTTCGATACTTTTCTTGTTTTTCAAATACAAATAGACCTTGACGTCCCTCAAAAAAGGCAGCGTCACGAAAATACTTGCGGGCATTACTCTCTAAGCCAAGTCTCTCCGCAATTCTTTTTAGATCAATTCGATTAAGCACGTCGACGGTAATCGGTCTCTTTGCATCAAAGAAGACGAGAGCATTAAGAAACCGCTTGGCAATGTCTGAATTTAAAAGGAGGCTCGCGAAAGATGCTTCTTGTTCGGAGTTACAAGGGATGAAGTAGCATGTGTCATCTAAGACTATGGGTTTGTTTTGATATTTGCCAATGACTTCAAACCTGCAGTTCTTATAAAGGCCAGAGATTGCGACCTTCCACGGGGAGAACGTGTAGTCCCCCACACCGAATACTGAGAACCTCGGTCGTTTTTGATAGATGATGCTCTGGCGACGATCAAGAACGTCTGCATGGCGTAGTAGATAAGACCATGTCTTCGGAGCGGTCATGGAGATAGTCTTTGTGTCATCGCCAGGCGTTCGTTGAGTGACAAGGACATAGCGTTGTGGCGTAAGTCTGCCGTTAGCAAGGTCGGATGATTTCAGCAAAGGGTATAGGTAGGTCTGTTCAAGTTCGACACGTTCACCAGACCCATTGACAAAAAATGAGCCTTCTTTTTTAAACTCCATCACAGAAGCTGCATCATGCTTCACACCGGATCGCCATGTATAATAGGCTAATCCGTCGAGGTCTTCGAGGCGATAGTATTCATCAACGTCTGCCACAAGTTCCTTACCTATAAGACCAAACGTAGTTACTTTGTGGTTAAAAGTAAGGTCCGAGTAAATTCCCGCTGTTGGAGATAAATCAGGGATGCCCGTGTGAACGATAAGCAGACATGCGTCAACTGAAACACCAAAATATGAAGCCGCATCAATCAGATGGATGCTTGACCTGCCAATGTTGAAGCGGTTGACCCACCCATGCTTCAGTACTTTCCTTGCTGTTGCTGTTTTGCAGAGCATAGCAACACAACCCCGTTGACCATCGAGGGATTCGATGAGTTTGATCAACATCCATTCCGAAATATCAAAGTTAGCTTTTCCCGTTTTAGCCGAAAAACCGGATTGGTTTTGGAAGTTAGATTTTTGAGGAAGATTGTTGCTTCCAAGCGCTCCAAGGACGGCATTTGTTACCCATGGGGGATTTCCGATAACAAGGATCTCCCCCCGAAATGTAGAGAAGAATTTCTTCCAATCAAAGGCGAAAAAATCCTGTTGGGCTACTTGGTAGTGAATCCCTTTTATATACTTAAGTGTCCTCCGTAAGGCGGCAACGTAATCAGCATTGATGTCGTATGCGAATATTTGGTAGGTTTCAGGAAAACCTTCAGCCGCCGCCAAAACAAAATTGCCTAACCCACATGTTGGTTCAACAATAACATATGGCGAAATCCCTGAGTCGCGTAAGAAGGTTACAATGGAATCCGCAAGCTCCCGTGGAGTCTGGAAATCCCCGTATTCAATTTTACCCTTTACCTTTGCCATATCAAAATTATACGTTCAACGCCATTGACTTTGCCTGCCTCGGCAATAACACGGGAGTACTGAAGTCGCCATTGAAGTGCATTTGAAATTGTCAAATAACCAACTTGTGGTCGAGTCCTGAGTATCTCTTCTGCTAATTTTTGAGCCTGAATATCATCCACTGGCAAAAAACGCTCGGTCATAAATGCGATGAGATCATCCACGTTGCCTTTATTGTCAAGGATCTTTAGAATTCCTGTCGTGGTCTGAAAATCTCCAGTTTGTTTGCTTTCGATATATATGACATGCTTGATGTTCAGGGTAGCAGTCCGCGTATTTCGATCGTCCTTTTTGTCATAGACGAATACCAGCAAAGAATAGCCAAGGCCATATATTTTCTGACGTGCTGACTTGAAAGGGCAAGACGACTGTGGTTGCCGCATACTCGTCACCTTCACATCAACGCCAAGTTTCGGGAAGTCTATACCTTTAGCTGAAGAACCCCGCGTGTATTCGTACTTCCTCTGTAGCACTTCTTGAAACTTATGCTCCAAATAAGTGCCGACCGCTTTTCCATCAGTAATTCCATATAGCGATCCTTCTTTATGCTTTGATTCTTTTTCAGCGAAAGCTTTTGCTTCTGCTTTAAGAAGTTCAACCGTCAATTTTTGCATTTAATTCTCCTGTAGGGAACGAATTTCATAATATTTTTCCACAAAAAATTTTAATAAAAAATATTATATGGAATTTGTTTAATTTCTGAAAACTACTCAATTCAAGAATTCTAAATTTAATGTTTCCTGTTATTTATTACCATTAAAGACAGCCGCAATCCCTTTTTCATCAGGTCAATCCTTTTCAACCAATAAAAATTTTCACCAAGTAAAAAATGACTGATTTTTAGTTTTGGTGACATTTTGGTGATGGTATTTTTGACCCCTAAAATTTTATAACATATTGAATTTAATATATTTTATTGGTGGAGGCGGCGGGAATCGAACCCGCGTCCGAGAACCTTCCGACAGAGCTTCTACATACTTAGCCTGTGTTTTTAGGTTCATCCTTCCAGTCTCCCACAGGCAGGATCCCATGAAGGATTAGCTTATAGGGTTTCGCCCCTCTCCTATAAGCATCAGAGAGGAACTATCCTGTATGTCTGACATCCCCCGCCTGCCAGCGGGCAGGCATTCCGCCCTACAGGAGAAAACGGAAGGGACGCTGGCCGCTCTTAGGCAGCCAGGGCATAATCGTAGTTGGCTGCGATTATGTTTAAACCCCATTTGTTTAACGAGCCAATGGGACCTCGGTATGCGACTCTGACGTCAATGATCCCCGTCGAACCCTTTTCGCCCCCTTTCCATCTCTCTTTGAATCGTTTTCCGTTTCAGTGTTTCTCGTTTATCGTATAATTTCTTTCCTCTGGCCAACCCCAATTCCACCTTTGCCTTTCCATTTGAAAAGTAGAGACGAAGGGGAATCAGGGTAAAACCCTTCTCCTGGACTTTACCAATGAGGCGCTTAATCTCCCTTTTATGGAGGAGAAGTTTTCTTGTCCTCAGTGGGTCATGATTAAATCGATTGGCATGGCTATATGGGCTGATATGTGCGTCGACCAGAAAGACCTCCCCATTTTTAATCTTCGCATAACTCTCTCCAAGACTGGCCCTTCCCTCCCGAAGTGACTTCACCTCTGTTCCTAAAAGGCAAAGCCCTGCCTCATAGGTGTCTTCAATAAAATAGTTATGCCTGGCCTTTTTGTTCTGACAGATTAACTTCTCAGCCATCCCTTAAATCCATGCATAGAGCATAGCGTAAAGCAAAAACCACCACTAAGATAATTTTACCCAACTGGTGAGATGAAATCAACAAACGGTGATGGGAAATAAAATGGCAAACCCTCGTCTCCCCCGTCACCCCATCTCCTTGGTCTTTATGTTTTTAAACTCCGACAGGAAGTTCGATCAGAAAGGTTGTTCCCTTGGGTTTGTTGTCCCGAACTCGGATATATCCATTGTGGTCGGTGATGATGGCATTGACAATGGTCAGGCCCAACCCTGTCCCACTCTTTTTGGTTGAGAAATAGGGTTCAAAGAGCCTCCCCTTATCTTCATCTGGAATGCCGATGCCATTATCGCTCACTTCTAACTGAACGATCTGGAGTTTTGGGTCATAACTGGTCTGGATTTTGATCTCCCCATCTTGGTCAATAGCAGCGAGGCTGTTTTTAATCAGATTGATCATCACTCTCTTCATCTGATCTCGATCAAGGTTAAGGATAGGAAGTTCGCACGGAATGAATTCGAATCGAACATCCTTATGGGCCTCTTTAAACAGGAGCAAACTCTCCTGAATGATCTCATTAAGGTGATTGGGGGTCGGATTGGAGGCAGGCATTCGAGCAAAGTTTGAAAACTCATTGACCATCTCCTTAAGTTCCTCCACCTGTTTGACAATCGTCTGGGTACACTCGTCAAAGACCGTCCCATCGTGTTGAAGTTTCTCCATGTACCTCTTCCTCAATCGTTGGGCCGAAAGCTGGATCGGGGTTAAGGGGTTTTTGATCTCATGGGCAATCCGGCGGGCAACCTCTCTCCAGGCTGCCATTCGCTGGGCTTTGATCAATTGCGTGAGGTCGTCAAAAACAGCCAAAAACCCAAGGGGTTTACCCTCCTCATCCTTCAAAGCGGTGAGGTTTAACATCAGGGAAAGAGATTTACCCTGAAGGTGAAGGGTGATCTGTTTCTCCAGTGAATCTTTCTTGGAAGATTTAAGTTCATTTAATAACCCATTCATCTCTTCTACAAACTCAGGGGGTAATGCCTCTGAAAAATTCTTCTCCCTGACCCCATTCCCCTTGACTTCGAGCATCTGTTCAGCAGAGGTGTTAATCGTGGTTACCACTCCTCTCTCATCAATGGAGATCACCCCTGCAGCCACATTTTTAAGAACGATCTCCATATATTTCCTTCTCTGTTCCAGCTCAAACCGACTCACCTGAAGATCCTCCGTCATCTGGTTGAAGGATTGGATGAACATTCCAATCTCATCGGATGCCTTCATCTGGATTCGGAAATTCAAATCTCCTGAGGCAATCCGATGCGTGGCCTCTGCCAAATCTTTAATAGGGGTAGTAATCTCTTTAGAGAGGCGAAACCCAAACCAGATCGCCGAGAAGATGATCAGCAGGGTAACCATCAGCAGGGCCAACATATAACTGAACTTGATAGGTTTTTTTAAAATCTTAAGCTGCTTATACTCTAAAAATCCTTGCGAGATCTCTCGCATCTTGGCCGAAAGGCTCTTGGGAATAAAGTAGATAGCGGTCACGACTCCTATCACCTCTCCCTCGTTGGAAGGGTTAAAAATGGGGGCCACTCCTGTGATCATCTCCCCCTCCCCTGCCGATAAGTTTCTGGAGAGTTCTTTTCCTGAAAATCCTGCTTGAATCAGGTCTTGAGGAGGATCAAAGATAAAGTCTTGGAGTTTGGGGTCCTCCACGCTCATCAACGTTCCTTCATTCTTGAAAATGATTCCAAGGATACTCAGATGATACTCCTTCCGTTTTACTTCAAGGGTCTCTTTCAAGAGAGACTTCTCTTTTTCACCCTTAAAATTCCCCTGACGGGAAACGTCTCGACTGACCTGCCGAGCAGAAGAGACCATCTGGTTGGCAAAATCACGATAGTAAGTTTGAGCCACTTCCAACGAACCCTGGAGAGACCTTTCAACCTGAGCACTAAACCAATGTTCGACACTGTTGGTGATAAAGCCCACTGCAACAAAAAACAGAAGGATGGTCGGAATGAGGGAAAGGCTAACAAAGGCGACCACCAACTTCGTCCTCAGTTTTGAACCTAAGACCTTTCGCTTTCTCTCAAAGAGGAGTTTTACGAGATTGCGGATGACCAAAAATATCAAGAGGAGGATCAGGATGATGTTGATATTGATCAGGGTGAAGATGATAATGTTGTCCGCCACAGGAATCTTTGAACTCACCTGGGGAAGCTTCATCTCCAGGGTGGTGAGGACAAGGATCAGAATGGAGATGATACCAATCAGGATGAGTTCATTTCGGCGCCTTCTTTGGTCTGGGGTAAGTTCCTTTTTCATCTCCCTACCATCTTCTGCTCAAATAACGGAAGGGGATCATAAAAGGGGACCATAAGCCGAGTTCTGTTTCCCAAGATTTAACTTGGGAATGATGGTCATTTATCTAGGACCCTGATTGCTCAGGGTCTCAAGCGACCTTACCCGTCCCGCCTTTCTTTCTGATTTGACTCAATCGAAAAGAAATTTGAATGGGCCATTCTCACCCCGCTTGAAACGGGGAGCGGAACCTATTTGGTCTTGCTCCGGGTGGGGTTTACCCATCTACCCTGATCGCTCAGGATAATGGTGAGCTCTTACCTCGCCTTTTCACCCTTATTCCAACTTTCGTCGAAACGGTATCTTTTCTGTGGCACTTTCCGTATTCCGACTCTTAGGAGACGGAACCGTCCGTGTTACGGACCACCCTGCCCTGTGGAGCTCGGACTTTCCTCCCCTCATCACTCCCAATGAGAGTTCATGAGGAGCGACCATCTGTTCCCCTTTTCTGAATCCCCTCCTTCTCCTTTCTGAACCTTCTCTGGATGGCTCGATTGGCTAAGCGATCGGCCTCCTGGTTCTGCTCTCTTGGAACAAAAGCAATCTTAACAGATTGGAATCCCCCCAGATCTTCAACCACTGCCCTATGGAGTCTCTTTAGATTAAGTGCCTTTACACGGTAAAGACCCCTCACCTGTCTCTCCAGCAATTCAGAATCCGTAAAAATCTCTATGGATTTCCCCCCTAAACGTTTCGCCTCTCTCAACCCCAGAAGAAGGGCCCAGTATTCCGCCTGGTTATTCGTCTGATGGCCGAGATAACGACCAAATTCAGCCAATCTCCTTCCCTGGCGATCGATAATGAGAATCCCTGCTCCTGCTTCTCCAGGATTCCCCTTGGATGCCCCATCAATATAAATCCTAAGGTGAGAGGCATCCTCGGTCAGAGGTTGACGAGCGCTCATTTCTTCTTTGAATCCCCATCCCAATAGAGAATTCGATTACAATTTGGACACCGAATGAGGTCGTTGTTCCGTTGAACCTCAATATACATCTGGGGAGGAATATTCACAAAACATCCCTGACAGATCTCATTTTTGACACTCACCACACTGACTCCCTGTCTTTTCTCCTTCAACGTGAGGTAGAGTCGATAGAGTTTGGACTCAATCTGTTTCGCAAGGACTTCTCTTCGTTCCAATTGTTGTTTCCATAATAAATCGTCTTCGGCCATCCTTTCCTGGATCCTTTTACTCTCTGCCTCAATCTTTTCAAGGTTGATGGCCATCTCCTTTTCCCGTTTTTGAACATCCTTTTTAAGTTCATCAATCTCGTCCATGACCATCAGAATCTCTTCTTCGATCCGGCTGTTAGTCTCTTTGATGTTCTCGATCTCCGTGAGCAGGGCTTGATACTCCTTATTGGTTTTCACTTCGGACATCCTTCCTTCAGCCTTCTTAATCTTCTCTTGCTCCACGTTGAGCTGCCTCTCCTTCTGCCTTCTCTCCTTCTCCAGTAACTCTATCCTTTCCTTCTCTTTTTGAACCCTCTCCTTCTCGGTATTCTTTCTTTCGTCCAACTTCTTGATCTCTTTAGGAAATCGATCTCGTTCCTCTTGAATGCTCTTAAGGGAGAGGTCGATCTTCTGTAACTCCCAAAGCAATTCCAATTGTTCCCTCAACGGTAACCTCCTAAGTTTTGTTCAGGGCGTGTTTGAGCATATATAAAAAGAGTGCACTCCTTCGGGGTGCACTCTTTTTCCCATCAAGGCTCTCCCAACACCTTTTCATTTTCCCTGTTGGCTTCATCAACCCATGCACCCTCTTTGGTGGGCCCACCTGGGTTCGAACCAGGGACCTACCGGTTATGAGCCGGTGGCTCTTCCAGCTGAGCTATGGGCCCCCTGTTTCTATTTTAGTCAATCTCGGAAGAGTGTCAACCCCTCTCATCGCGGATCCTGGAATTAAATTCCCAAACCAGCACTTCCAATCTAAAATTAAATTCCCCCTCTCCTATATTCTGAAATCCAAATGTGAAAAGTTAGGCTTCTAAAAAGGCCTTTAATTTTTTAGCACGACTTGGATGGCGTAATTTCCTCAAAGCCTTTGCTTCAATCTGTCGGATTCGTTCCCGCGTGACATCGAAATCTTGGCCCACCTCTTCCAGGGTATGATCGTATTTCTCATCTATCCCAAACCGCTTCCTCAAAACCTTCTCCTCCCTGGGGGTAAGGGTGGCCAGAACCTTTCGAGTCTGTTCCATCAAGCTTGCAGTGATGACCGCATCCTGAGGGGAGACGATCGTTTTGTCTTCAATGAAATCCCCCAAATGGCTGTCTTCCTCTTCACCAATCGGCGTCTCAAGGGAAATAGGTTCTTTGGCGATCTTTAAAACCTTCCTCACTTTATCCAGAGGCATCTCCATCCTTTCTGCAATCTCCTCTGGAGTAGGCTCTCTCCCAATTTCTTGAACGAGATATCGGGAAGTTCGAATCAGTTTATTAATGGTTTCAATCATATGGACAGGAATCCGAATAGTCCTTGCCTGATCTGCAATGGCCCGGGTGATGGCCTGCCGGATCCACCAGGTTGCATAGGTGCTGAATTTATATCCCCGTTGGTACTCAAATTTATCCACCGCCTTCATCAACCCAATATTCCCCTCTTGGATGAGATCCAAGAATTGGAGCCCTCGATTGGTATATTTTTTGGCAATGGAGACGACCAACCTCAGGTTGGCCTTCACCAACTCGCACTTGGCTTCCCTGGCCTTTTTCTCTCCCTCCACGATGGCTCTGACCGCATCCCTGAGTTTCTCGGCGGTAAGACCGCACTCCATTTCGACTCGATTGATCTTCCTCTGGATAGGCATAGCAGCCCGCAGCAGTCCTTGAAGGATGGCCTTATTCAGCCTTCGAGTCCTCTGAATCGATGTTTCCTTAATCTTTTTTGCCTTCAACTTTTTTAAGAGGGCCTTACTCTCTTTCAGACTGATTCCTGCCTTCTCCTCCAGCCTTCTGAGTTCACTCTCCCCCTTTTCAATTCGTGAAAGCATCTGCTTCATCTTCTGAACAATTCGATTAATCTGACTATCTCTTAGATTCATCTGCCTGAAACATTCTAAAATCTCTTCCTGTTTCTTTTTCAATTGGGCATGGAGTTTAGCCTTTGAAATAGCCCTCTTTCTCAAAAGACGTCGGACCCCTTCATCGTTTCGACGAATCTTCTCAATCAATTCCAGAACCCTCTTCTTTTGGGCCTCTTCCTCTTCACGGCTAGTCTCCTCCTCATCAATCTCATTGGTTACATCCTGAATCTCTACCTTTCCAGCCTTGAGGGCTTGCCCCAAATTGATCACCTCTTTGACGGCCATCGGACAATTCAGTACGACACTTAAAACCTCCCTTTTCCCGCTCTCAATTCTTTTGGCAATCTCCACCTCCCCTTCACGAGTCAGAAGCGACACAGATCCCATCTCTCTGAGATACATTCGAACGGGGTCAGTGGCTTTGATAAAAGCCTCCATCTCGAGGTCATCGCCTTCCTCTTCCTCTTTCTCCAGAAATCTCTCCTCATCGACCTTCAACCCCTGAAGGTCATCCATCACATCGATATCCATCTCATCAAACATCATCAGCACATCGTCAATTTGATCAGAGGAGACGATGTCATTGGGAGGAATCTCATTGCCTTCATCAAATGAAAGGAAACCCTTTTCACCCTCCATGGAGATCAATTGTTCAACCTCTCTCATCTTGCCTTCTTTTCCCATGAAACGATCCCTTTACCCCTTTACTTTTTTTAAGAAGGCCTCGCCCTCCTCAAGAGGTTTTGGTGTTCGGCTAAAAGGGCCTCAAGCCCCCGCCCTTCCTTCTTTTCGGCCTCTTTAATTTTCTTGAGGAGTTCAAGTCTATCCTTCTTGAACCTTCTCTCCTGAATCTTCTGAATACAGTCTCTGACCATTTTCTCTATTTGATCTTCCTCAAAGGCCTCGTCCTGAAAGACGAGCTGACAGAACCTCTTTTGAATATCTTCTTCAAAAAACCCTAAAGCCTCTTTGGGGTCAACCCTTCCCTTCCTCTGATAGAGGTGTTCCAAAGTCTCGGCGATCTTTCGTAGGAGCGGACTTTCAAACTCCATGATGACCCCTTCCCCTGAAATCAAGGCAATAAATCTTGGGTGATGGATCATCAGACGGACCAACAACTCCTCTGACCTGGGAAAATTCTTCTCTCCCATTGATTGTCTCTTGAATTCCTCTTGCACCTTAACCCGTTGCTTAGGCGAAGAGCGAAGCAGGTCATAAAGGATCGACTCTTTCACCTCCATCCTTTCGGCGAGGGATTTCAGATAGAAATCCCTCCGAATTGGGTCTCCGACCTTGGCGATCAATTGGACCCCTTCCTGAGCCATTTTAACTTTCCCCTCAATTGATTTTGGGTCATAACGTCTCATCAATTGATCGAAAAAGAAATCGATAAGAGGAATGGCCTCCTGGACCCTTTTTTCAAAATCTTTCACACCCCCTTTTCTCAGGAAGGTATCAGGATCTTCGCCCTTTGGAAGAAGGACCATCTTTCCAAAAACATCCTCTTCAAGAAAAAGGGGAAGCGTCCGCAGGGTGGCTTGAACCCCTGCCTGATCTGAATCAAAAACCGTAATCAGATTTTTCGTATATCGCTTGAGAAGACGTATATGCTGAGTCGTCAGGGCCGTTCCTAACGTGGCCACACTGTTTTTAAAGCCATAACGGTGGAGGGTCAACAGGTCAAAATATCCTTCACAAATTATAGCACATTCCCTCTCGGAAAGATAACCCTTCGCCACCTGAAGACCATAGAGGGTTTCCCCTTTATGATAGATAGCCGATTCAGGGGAGTTAAGATATTTGGGTTGGCCTGTTTGAATGATCCTTCCTCCAAATCCAACCACCTGGCGATGGAGATCGAAGATGGGAAAGATAACCCTTCCCCGGAATACATCATACCAACCCTCGCTCCTCTTGGGAAGGATTAGGCCTAACTCCCAGGCCAATTCCAGAGAGACTTTTTTATCCCGAAGATGTTGAACTAATCCATCCCACCGATCGAGGGAATATCCTAATCGGTGGTCTTCAATCATCTCTTTCCCTATCCCTCTCTGTGCAAGATACCTCCGTGCTTCTTCACCGTCTCTGCCCTGGGTCAGAAGACGATGATAGTATTCAGAGGCAATCTGGTTGATTTGGAAGAGGAGGTTCTTCTTGGCCATCTCTTTTTTCTGGCCAGGCGTCATCTCACGAGAAGGAAGAGAAACCCCGTAGCGCTTAGCCAGCTGTTCAATGGCTTGTGGAAAGGAATAGTGTTCCACTTTCATCAAAAAGGCAAAGACATCTCCTCCCTCTCCACACCCAAAGCAATGAAACATCTGCTTGGCCTCGTTGACCATAAAGGAGGGGGTCTTTTCAGAATGGAAGGGACAAAGGCCTCTATAGTTTTTCCCTGCCTTTTTGAGGGAAACATAATCCGAGACCACTTCTAAGATATTGGCTCGGTCCCTGATTTCTGAAACCTTTTCTTCCGATAGAAACCC
>CAZFDM010000104.1:0-24598 GCA_964517975.1 uncultured Syntrophaceae bacterium | reverse complement strand
CCTGAAACAAGTTCAGGGTGACAAAAAGGCTTTGAAAATTTTATTTTTATTTCAATAAGTTATAAATTTTTGCTAAACTACAGTTAAATAATCCAAAACTCCTATTTCTCATCACCCATCATTACATTTTTTTCTTTACCCATTATTCCACTATTCCATTATTCCCTTCTATTGAAAAACAGGAAAATATATCTCAAATGTTGTTCCTTTTCCAACCTGGCTTTCTACCCTAATATCACCTCCCATGGATTCGATTATCCTTAGTGAGACCGACAACCCAAGACCAGTCCCTTTATCAGGGGATTTGGTTGTAAAAAAGGGATCAAAGATCTTCTCAATATCCTCCCTTCCAATTCCTATTCCCGTATCAGAAATTCGGATGCTAACCAGTTGATCTCCTTTTGAAAATTTTGTCCAAAGGGCTGATAAAGGATCGGGTTTTCTTAAATGGGAATAATCAGACTCCTCGGGATCGCTTTTCCTTCTGGGGGGGTAAAGGGCCTTATAACGGCTGGGGAATTGATCCTCTACAATAAACTGATTCGTTTGAATGGTCAATTGACCTCCATCTGGCATGGCATCGACTGCATTGAGAATAATATTAATAAAGACCTGTGAAAGTTGGGAATCATCACCTCGAATCTTTGGCAGGTCGGGTTGAAGTTCGAGATGGGTTTGAATATTTTTAAAATTTTTTTGATAAGAGAGAAGGGAAAGGGTCTGTTCAATCACCTTATTAACATCTATCTCCTGTGCCTCCATCCTGGAGGGTCTTGCAAAGTTTAGGAGTTCACGAACGATTCGGTTGATCCTCTCAATCTCTTTCTCAATTCTCTTTAAATAATCTCTCGATTCCTCAGGACTTACTTCCCCCCCCTCCAAAATACTGGTATACCCTAAGATAGCCCCAAGGGGGTTACCCACTTCATGGGCAACGCCTGCTGCAAACCTTCCAATGGAGGCTAATTTCTCTGATCGAATCAACTCCTCCTGTGCCTGTTTTAACTTCTTATTGGTGGATTCCAGAGAATCCAAATACTTCTCTAAATCCTCCTGGTTTTCCCTTAGCCGATCGATCATCTTATTAAAAGAAGATATCAGTTGCCCAATCTCGTTCTTTGAAGTCACCTCAATTTTCTGACTGAAATCTCCATCGCTGATCTTCTGGGTGAGGCGGACAAGTTCTTTTAGAGGCTTTACAAGAACACGGGAGAGTAAAAAGGTTCCAAATACAATAAGAACGAGGGAATCGAGGATGATAAAGATAAGAATGAGCCTTTGGGATTCCAGGAGATGAACCATCACATCTCCTATGGGTACCTCTAACTGAATCCCCCCTACCACCTTACCTTGGTTCCAGAGGGGAGAGTAAAAGATGATCTTTTTATAAGTGGTGGTCAGGAACCCTCCTGTATGTTCAATCTGTGGCTGGAGTTGACCTGTTTGGATGGACCTTCTCAAATAGTCATTGGAATGGGTTTGCCCTAATCTTTCCATCCTCTTACTGGCAATGACCCTAAGTTCTTGGTCAGTGATGAGAAGGTCATAATAACCCTTCTCCCTTAGATAGATTTGAATAAATTCCTGAATCTCCTCTCTAAATGTTGGATGGTTTAAAGAAAATTCCTTTCTGTCCCTGGATATAAAATCAACGATTGCCTGAACATCCTGAACCATCCCTTCCCCGCTTCTTATCTTTTCCTGAAGGATGCTTTTCTCATTGATCTTTGAGATCGTAAAACCGATCAACAGAATCGCTGCAAGCATGAGGAGCGAAATATTGATAATGACCTCGGTTCGGAGACTTATATCCAATTTTTTAAAAAGCCCAAATCCCTTTTTCATGATCATCCTTTAAATTGTAAATACCATGAGATGATCTCATTCTGATAGAAAAGTGAAATCACAGCACCCAGGGAGAGGAAGGGTCCGAAGGGAATGGCATATTTGAAATCTTTCCCCCTGAGGAGGATGATGGCAATTCCTGTGATGGACCCAATAAGTGATCCGAGAAGAATAGTGAGGATTACTGCTTTCCAGCCTAAAAAGGCACCGATCATGGCAAGTAGTTTTACATCGCCCCCACCCATTCCTTCCCGTTTGAAAAGCCATTGATAGAGTGTGGCAACGAGAAAGAGACTCCCCCCTCCTAACAGGATTCCAAATAAAGAATTCAAAAAAGTCAGGGGGAGGAAAAGTAGAGAACCCAATAATCCTACCCCTATTCCAGGAAGACTGATTAAATCCGGAATGATCTGGTGATAGAGATCGATCCCGGTGATGACGATCAATGAAGATACAAAAGCGAAATAGAGGAGGTAAGGAATTGAGGGTCCAAATTTAATAAATAATAAAAGGGAACTTAAGGCTGTGATCCCTTCCACAATCGGGTATTGAAGGGAGATTCTTTTCTTACAATGCCGACATTTTCCCCTTAATATAAAGTAACTAATCAGGGGGATATTGTCATAAAAGGCAATGGGTTTTTTACAATGGGGGCAATGAGAACCTGGGGTGATGATCGACTCCTCCTTCGGCAGTCGAAGGATACAGACATTCAGGAAACTCCCCACGATGGCCCCAAATAGGATTGATGCAATGTACCACATTGATTAAACCTCAAACGATGAAAAATGAATGATAAATAATGGAATCTTAGAGGCGAATCCCTTGTTTATGGACTATCCCTCCAAATGCGATCAATGGTGATTCCATTTTATTAGTCTCTCTCAATAACTCTCCAAATTTTTTTATTGAGATGACCGTCATCAACCTTCGTTCATTGTTTATTAATAGCATTCCAAATCCTGGATCATCCATCTCAGGCCCTCCAACCTTGGTGACGATTTTTTACCCGCTTCAACCCCTTTTGAATAATAGTACTTCGCCTTTTCCTTGTCGTTCAGCCTGCTCAGGTAAATATCCCCAAGCTCCTCATAGGGATTGACTACATTAGGGGCCAAATTCATCGACCTTTCTATCTCTGAAATGGCCTCTTGATATCGACCTGCCTCTTTATAAAGCACTCCCAAGCGAAAGTGGAGGATAGCATCCTTTTCTCTTCTCAATAATATCGTCTTTAAGATCTCCTCTGCCTTCTCATAGGCCTTCTGCCTCTGATAAAAGAGGGAAAGGTTAAGTTGAATGGTCTCATCATCAGGCCTTAGCCAGATAGCCTTCAGAAACTCTTCCAACGCCCTTTGAGGTTGATTTAATCGTTCATAAACGATTCCAAGATTGTTTCTTGATAAATAATCATAAGGAAGAATTTGGACTGCCTTCTCAAGATATCCAACCGCCTCTTCATCCATCCCCAATTCCATATAGACGACCCCCATCATGGCATTGGCTGTATTGCTCTCAGGGGCTTTCTCCACAGCATCTGCCCAGAGCGTGTAACTATTTTCCCAAACCCTATTCTGTTTATAGGTCATAAAGGAATATCCTATCAGCAGGCAGAAAAAGAGGGCAGTGGCAAGAAGCCTTGGGAAATCTTTAGAAAATCTCTGATCTCTTAACTCATAAAGTCTGTTGAAGGCAATTCCCAATAGAAAACAGTATGAGAATGAGGCAATAAAGACGTATCGGTCTGCAAGAAGGGTGCTGATAGGAAGGATATTAAGATAGGGAAGCAACGTAACGAGAAAGAAAAAGAAAGAGAAAAAGAAGACCTTCGTTCTCCTAAGAGACCAGAGGCTTAGTCCAGCCATTAAGCAGAAGGCTCCAATGGAGACAATGGTTCTAAGGCCCATAATGGGGTTGGGTATTGGTATGGTGTAGGAAGCTGAATAATTGATTGTTAAGGCGAGGAGTTTGATGTTGTAGAGAAAGGCATAAAAACTGATCAAAAAATTGTTGAAGAAGTTTCCCCCACGATAAGGTTTAAACCCACCTGCTTCAAACATCACTTTGATTAGGATAAAAATAAATATTGCAGAGATAAAAGAAGAAATAAGAAAAAAGAGCCAGTGTCTCTTGATAAAATCCACCCACTCGTTTTTTCGATAGGCAATTTCAAAAAATAGAATAATCCCTGGAAAGACAACTGCAGAGGGTTTTGAGAGAGAGGCAAGAAGGATTGAGAAGAGAACCAGACCGAGGTAGAAAATCTTTCGCCGACCTCCTTCTTCCCTTCCTCTCAGATAGAGATAGAAAGCCAGAAAGAAGAAGAAACCTTGAAGCACTTCTTTACGGGCTGCGAGCCAGGTTACGGCCTCTACATGGACCGGATGGGCTGCAAAAAGAAATGAGCCAAACAGGGCAACCCTAAAATGAGAGGCCTCATCAGGACCTTCTCTTAAATATTTTGAAAGCAGTTTAGTTGTGAGGAATATCATAAAACAAGTCAGCATATAAAAAATAATATTTGTTATTCGATAACCCATTGGATTTAATTTCCAGAAATGATAGTCCACAGCATAGCTAAGCATTCGAATGGGTTGATAAGTGTTCCCTTTTTCATATTTGAATATCCTCTTTATTCCCATCCAATTTAAATTTCTAATTGTGGAATTCTGATAAATCATTCCATCATCCCAGTTGGTAAAATGATTTCCAAGAGAATTGAAATAAATTAAAAAAATTAAAACCCCTAAAGTAAAAACAATGAGAATAGTCCAAGAGGTTCTATCGGTAAAATGTCCGGATGATGTTTGAGAGTTATTTTTCATTGGAATCTATCTAAATTCCTTCATTATCTACAAAGACCCTGAACCATATTTCTAAAAAAAGGAGAGCCCATATCTTTGCAGAGTTGTCATATCGCAAAAAAATATGATCATTTAATAATCTTTCAATCGCCTCTCGCTTAAAATAACCTCGGCCGATTGTTTTACCATCGAGAAGAATTTCATGGGTGTATTTTTTTAGTTCCTTTCTGAACCATCTTTGAATGGGAACACCAAACCCCATTTTCCTCCTTTTTAGAATGGAATCTGGTAAAAAGTCAGAAAAGGCCTTTTTTAAAATAAATTTTAATTTTAACCCTCTTAGTTTAAACTCAAAGGGTATTTCGGCAATCGTTTCGATAAATTGATGATCAAGAAAAGGGATTCTGGCTTCGACGGAATTGGCCATGGTGGCAATATCCACTTTTACCAGTAAGTCTTCTGGGAGGTAGGTTACCATATCAAGGTAAAGTAGCCTCTCTAATGGGTTTTCTAAACCTGCTTCCTCATATTTTTTTATTAAGTAATCTATTGCATTAGTATTAACAATTTGGTTAAAAAATTCATTTGAATAAAGTTCTCTTTTTTCTTTTTCGCTGAAAATCCTAATCTGTTCAAAGTAGTTCTGCCCTTGGTGAGGGGATAACATCTCGACAAAATCTCTCAGGCGATGGATGGTTTTTCGCTTCCAGGGGGAACGGGATAACACCTGCAGGGTTTTCACCATTAAGTCTTTCCTAATGACATTTGGTAACTTTGTGAACCACAAAACATATTTACTCCGGCGATACCTGGGATAACCAGCAAAGTTTTCGTCTCCTGCATCACCTGTGAGAACTACTTTTACATATTCTTTTGTCAACTGAGAAATATAATAGGTAGGTATAGACGATGAGTCAGCAAAAGGCTCATTATAATGCCAGACTAATTTGGGGAGAATCTCAATGACGCAAGGCTTGACTATAAACTCATGATGATCTGTGCCGAAGTGATTCGAGAGAATTCTTGCGAAATTGAGTTCGTTAAATTCTTTTTCTTCAAAACCTATTGAAAAGGTTTTAACAGGAGACCCTCCATTTTTTGCCATAAGCCCAACGACGAGACCCGAATCTATGCCCCCGCTTAAAAAAGCACCCAGAGGGACATCACTGATCAATCGAAGCTTCACCGATTCCTCGAGCTTTTCCCGTATAATTTCGCAGACCGTCTCACCATCTATCTTTCTTTTCTCCTGAAAATTGCAATTGAGCCTCCAATAGCACTCTATCTTAAGGTTACCATTGGAATCGTAAAGAAGATAATGGGCAGGGGGAAGTTTCATTATCCCTCTGAAAATAGATTCCGGAGAAGGAATATATTGATAAGTCAGATAGTAATGGATAGCAGAGGGGTTGAGGGTTCTCTCAACCCATGGAATTTGGAGGAGCGCCTTTATTTCTGAAGCAAAGGCAAATCGACCATTTTGACAAGAATAAACTAAAGGCTTTTTTCCTAAACGGTCACGGGCCAGAAAAAGTCTCTTTTGGCGGTTATCCCATAAACCAAAGGCAAACATTCCCCGAAAATATCGAAGACAGTCAACCCCCCACTCTTCATAAGCATGTAGAATAACCTCTGTATCTGATCTTGATTTAAAAAGGTGACCTCTCTTCTCTAAGTGACTTCTAATCTCCTGGAAATTGTAGATTTCCCCATTATAGACAATCCATAAAGTTCTATCTTCATTGGTCATGGGCTGATGACCTGCCTTGGAAAGATCGATAATCGATAACCTTCGATGACCTAATCCCACCTCGAAGCCGCTTTCGACCAGATCGGCCGGGAAATGGCTTTTAGCTTCAGAAACCTTATCGCCTCGTAGAAACACCATCCCCTCATCATCCGGCCCCCGGTGGGCTAAAACATCACACATCTGACGAATGACTCCTGGCTTTATTTTTTTTCTATTTAAGTTTATCTCTCCACAAATCCCACACATCAATTAAAACCCCTTATCTCTTCAAGGCTTCCATGAGTGTTTTTGATAGAGCCATTGGTTCATTTTTTTTAAATAGCTTGCGAGATCGACATGAAGATATGCGCCGATTAAGCCAATAATCATTTTCATCTTAAAAGACCCGTCCACTCCTTTTCTTGAAGCCCAACTCCTTTTCCCATAATCAACTGCCTTCGTCCAATCTCCCGAAGCAAGTTTAATCCAGGAGAGCGAAAGGTATGCAATGGCTCCACGGTTACGTATAAACTCAGATAAACCAAGTCGGGCCAAATCTTTACCATAAATTTCAATAAAATCGTCACAGTATTTAAGAAAGGCATTAAAGATTTCTTCATTTCGATTGATGGTGATCGATTGAGGATGCCTTCTCCAATAACCTAACACTTCTGGAATATAATCAAACGTCCCCTTCAGGGCCAATTTCATCCATGTTGGATAATCTACTAAGGGCAAATATTTTGGCTGTGTAAAACCGCCAATTTCAAGAAGAGCCGATTTTCTAATCATGACGCTTTGAGACCCGATCGGATTAAATCCTTGTAGAAATATTCTGAGTGCTGATCCGATCGGTCTATTCCTCAATTCATCTATCTGAAAATGATTAGGGTAGACCACCACCCGATCATCAAAAACATACGCATATCGACCGTGACTGAGCACTACCTGATCATCCGTAAAAGCCGATTTCTGGACCTCAAGCCGGTAGGCAGGAATGTAATCATCACCTTCCAGGATAACTATTAACTCCCCTCTTGATTCTTGTAGGGCAAAGTTATAAATTTCTCCGAGGTGATCGATACCTTGATGTTCCATTCGAAGATAGCGGATTCTTGGATCTTTATATCCAGCTACGATATCCGGCGTCTCGTCTGTCGATCCATCATCAATGATGATCATTTCCCAATAGGGATGGGTCTGGTACAGCATACTCTGGATACAAGTCCGAATGTATTTCTCCTGATTAAACGTTGGTGTCAGAACTGAAATCAATGGCTCCATAGTCCCGAAGATCCTATTCACTCTTGAGAACATGCTTTTAGTGTTTCACCAATAGTCCTCCAAGCCCACAACGAGTCATCAGCCTCCTGACCATTTTCAGCATTCTGGGATGTCTTATAAAAAAGGGGGCCAGCCGGGCTTTCAGTCTCCAGATCAAGCCCTGGCTCAGAACCGATTCCTCTATCCCCATGGACTTCCAAAGTGCCTTTCGCAGAAACTCATAGTCAATCCCCTTAATTTTCCTCTCTTTCGGGTTTCTCCTATAACTGTCGTGGCTCTGAATGAGGGAAAGCCCATGTTTCTCGCAATAAGAAAACAGATCGCTCCCCGGGTGAGGCGTGAAAAAAGCAGGGCTGTAATGGTCTGGTTTGATCGCCTGGATCATCCTCACCGTGTCCATCACTTCTTCCTTGGTCTCGGTTGGGATTCCCATCATATAGTTCGCCCATATTTTTATGCCGTATTTCCGACATATTTCCGCTGCTCGATAATTATCTTCAACCTTCGTTCCTTTTCTGAGAAAATTGAGGACTCGCTGATTGCCACTTTCGAATCCGATAAACAAGAGGCTGAGACCAGCCTCTTTCATGAGTGCCACCATCTCCTCGTTCCGGCAAATAATATCGGCTCGGCTCTGGCAGGCAAATGGCTGCTTGAAACCATTTGCTTTGTATTGCCGACAAAACTCCACCACCCAGGGTTGATCTTCAGTAATACAGTCGTCGTGGATCATCATGCTCTTGAAATGGTATCGCTTTCTCAGCTGCCTTAATTCTCCAATTACATTGCCTGGGGTTCGCCGCCTCACCCGCCTTCCGAAAAGGATTCTCTCTGCAGGCTGGCAAAAACTGCAGTTGAATTTGCAGCCTCGCCCTGCAATGAGACTGACGAAAGGACGATCAAACCCCTCGACCATGAGCGGATATTCGAGATCCCTGAAAAGCTCCCGGTCGATGAAGGGGAGCTGATCGAGATCCTCCGGGACAATTCCTCGGATGACCCTCGGAGGGCGTCGCCCTTTCTCAATATCTTTCAATAATTCCACAAAGGAGATCTCGCCCTCGCCTGTGATGATGTGATCGATATTTCTCTCTTTCTCCACCTCTGAAAGCATAAGGCTTGGATGGGGGCCCCCGACGACTGTGATCGTCTTGGGTGAAGTCTTCTTGATGAGCCTGATGGCCTCCATGGCAGGATTGTAGTCAACGCTCATCATCCCTACCCCCACGACATCCGGTTTGGTTCCTGAAATGATCTCCTTAAATTCTGCCCAGTTTTTCAAGCACCGCAGATCAATCAGCTCGACAGGATACCCCTCTTTTTTAGCATAGGCACTGATGCTACAGAGTCCATGGCTGATCCAGGACTGATCCATGCCTTTGCCGTAGCTGTGAAAGCCAATCCCGGATATTCCCGCAAAACACAAAAAGACTTTAAGAGAATGTTCTCGATCTGACATGAATTCATTCCGAACAATACGTCATTCCAATCCGTGAAAAAGGCATCGATCTTCTCCTTAGCATGGCCATTTCACTTTCCTATTCACGAGGGGAAGAAAAGGGCCGCATTCTCGATCTAAGATCAGAGATGCTCTCCATCAGGAATTCCATGACGCCCCTTAGGCTGAAGCACCGGGGTTCTTCTCCTAACACAATTCCTGCCTTCTTCATCTCGCCTCGCGCTGCATAGATTCTGGCCAAAGCGAGCTTGCTTCTTACATAGCAATCTCTTGCCTGTTTCCAATACGGAGATGTTTTAGGGATTAGTTTCAACGTTCTCTGAATCACCTTATATCTTCCAACGTAAAGGTTTGCGGTATCGCAAGTCATTCGACTCTCATGGAGCCTCACATAAGCCAGTTCTTCTTCCAAAGGTTCGAAAACACTCCCGGACAAAGAGAGTCTTAACCATAAGTCCCAATCCTCTGTTGAGGTCAGGCTTTCATCAAAACTCCCCACACGCTCAACTGCACTCTTTCTCACAAGCGGAGCATTGACCACAATGAAATTGCCTTTGAGTAGCTCTCTTTTAATGTCGTTTCTCACCTTGGAAAACCCGTGTGACATCGTGCTGTTAGAAACATTTGTCTTAAAAAATCGGTGTTGGCAAATGACGCCGTCTATCTCTGGGTGGGAATCAAGGAACTGAGCTTGTTTCTTCAATTTTTCTGGATGAATTAAGTCGTCCGCGTCCAGAAACTGAATGTATTTTCCCGAAGACGCACCCAATCCCACATTCCTTGCAGCAGGCAATCCCCTGTTCGGCTGAAAAATGTAACGTACCCGCTTATCCAAAAGATAAGGTTTCACAATCTCAGAGGTTTTATCGGTTGATCCATCGTCCACAATGATCAACTCCCAATCCTGAAACGTCTGCTGGAAAACAGATTCAATCGTCTCTTTAAGAAACTTCTCAAAGTTGTATGTGGCAATGATGATGCTTACGCTCGGGTTCATTGGTTAAGACGCATTAATCGATAAGCCTTATTTCTGTCATATTAACATGAGTCTTGTCTTGATATAATATCCAGATTCCACCAATGCTTCCGCAATCTTAAATGTTTTGATTGAATCCACCATATTCATCAGATGGTAATTGATTAATTGATGCTTTAAGCCTTTCGGCAAGTCCCTTATTCTTGGGGGGACAGGAAGGAAACCTCGGTCAATGTCATCCTGGAGGCCTTTTCTTCTTATGGCCGCCTGCGTAATGGCGACCATTGCATACTGATACTGTTCGATACGCTTTCTGTCGGAGATGGAATCCTTATCTTTTCTCCAACCATACAATACCTCACCGATATTTCCGACGCGATAGTGCTCCGAAACCCTTAACCACAGGTCGTAATCCTGAGCATACTTGAAAAATTCTCTATAGCCACCCACCTTTTGGATCGCTTCCTTTCGAAACATAGTTGACCCATGGCAGAAAGGGTTGTGATCCAAAATGGACCCGCGAATCTCTTTATCTTCAATAGGCACGATGACTGTTCTGAGGGTTCGATCCCACTCGTCAATGATGTTGAAAAAACTACCCACTAAACCCAACGCGGGATCTTCCTCAAACGCACGGACTTGTTTCTCGATGCGGGATGCATTTGAAATGTCGTCCGCATCTTGCCGCGCGACGTATCTGCCTCTTGATTCTTCCAACCCCCTATTTAATGATTTCGTTAGGCCTATATTTTCTCTGTTTTCGATAATTCTCATCCTGGGATCCCGGTATCGGCTTAGGATCTCCGACGTTCCATCTGTTGATCCATCGTTGATAATCAGGAATTCAAAATCTTCAAAGGTTTGGGTTAAGATACTCTCGATCGCTTTCGGCAAATATTTCTCCCGGTTGTAAACAGGCATAACAATTGAAACCTTGAGTGAGGGACTATTTCCCATGAGACACCGTTGCTTTCCCTAAATTCCTTTTGATCCCGTCAGGCAAAACGGATATTGCAAGATGCATTATAATTCTGGAATTGAGTTGAAAGCTTGGCAGATATATAACTTTCCTACGATCCTTTCCTCCATCCTTCTCATGGTGGGCAGACCCGACGAACGACATCGGGGGCCCTAACCGTGCACCTCGGCTTTTTCCGTTTGCGGGAGAAGAACTTTCAAAAGGGATTTGAGTGGTATTAAAAGGAATATATTCATTACACTGCCCTATTCCTACTGGTTGGGCTTACCGTTTTAACAAAATCTTGATCAATGCTTTCCAAACATTCACATATATAGGATGGGAAAAACACAAGAAGAGGATAATTTTTAAGGCCGAGCCTTTGGCCCCCATTTTTGCTATCTCATCTGCCCAGACCAATTCCTCTTCTATTTTCAGATTCCTAATCATGCTCCCGTATTTATCTGGCCTCTCTGGCAATAGATTCGATTTACCCTCCCGTTTTTGAAACCCTTTTAAAGCCGTATAATAAAGTGAAGGGATTTGTCTTAAGGATTGGTGCCATTGATAACCATTTAATATTGTGGTTCTTGCTTCTAACCCAATCTGGCTTCTCAGCGATCTTGAAAATACAAGATCTAAACTTCTTCTCACAAATGCATCAGGATCATTGTGGGGAACGACAAATGCATTTTCCCCATGGCGGACAATATCTTTTACAATACCGACTGAGGTCGTGATAACAGGAATCCCACAACTCATTGCTTCCAAAAGTGTAATTGGCCCTCCCTCAATCCTTGAGGTGATCCAATAGCAATCAAGTGAACCAAAAAGCTTTGGCATATCTCTCTCAGGTGCAAATTGTATGTAGGCTGTTTGGATTCTAAAATTACGGAACTCTTTCATTAGACTATCCCATCCAGGCCCGACGATCAAAACAGCTATGTTATTATAAACTCCCTTGAGCGATACAATGGCAGATAAAAAAATATCAACCCCTTTCCTATCTGAATCGTTGCTGGTTGACTTGGCAAAAAAACCTATCAGAAATAAATGGGGAGCTATATTCAACTTATTTCTTATTCGTATCCTCTCTCTTCCCTCAACGGGTTTAAAGAGATCGGTGTCCACACCAGAGGAAACAATGGTGATTTTTGACTCAACGACACCCTTACTTATAAGGTATTTCTTCCATTCGTTAGAGACCACCATGATCGCATCACTTTGAGTATTTATCTCGATTTTACTCCAATCAACGACATGATGAATTGAGGTAACAACGCAAGCCTCATTTCCAACAATTCTTGAAACGGACAGATATGCATGAGGACTCAAATAATGGATAAGATCATAGCCTGCAGAAATACCGTTGAATTGGCTTGGGTATTTTTCTATAACTCCTTGTGATAATACTGTAAAATCGAATTGCGGATGATACTTGACAATATTTTTCGCAATGGTTCCTAAGACCCACTGCATCCGATCCGGAATGAGCAATACCCTAAGCCTTTTATTCATGGTCTTGGTTACCTAGCCTGTTCGACGCCTCACAGTAAATATATATACTCTTCGGTAAAACCTGGTTACACACCCTTATGACAGTTTGACAAATCCTATACGACTTAAAGAGATCCCAAAATGCAAACAGTATCTTGGTTAACCAGAAATTGTGAGAGGGGCGTCCAGTTCCATCATGGGGTGTCCTGAATAAGCAATGAAAAAACCAAAAATAGGTATAGAAAAAACGCTCCCTTTTAATTTGAATAACGTCGAAACCCGATTGCCTAATCATTGCTTTTATCTCGTTTAGTGAAAATACACTTCGATGCTGAGACATCGACAACCAGGACGGATTTAATTTACTAAAAAGGTATTCGGTTATATAATAGGGTATCGTTATACACAAACGGCCGTGGGGTTTCAGAACCTTTCGGAACTCACGCAAGGCTTCGAGCGGATTTAATAAATGTTCCATGACTTCTCTGCATATGATTACTTCGAACGACTTATTTTTAAAAGATAGTTGTTCTGCAGAACATTGCAAAAGCAAGCCTTCCGACCCGAAGGGATGACGAGCCTTCATCTGCACCAGACAATTCTTATCTTTATCAATTCCCACTGCGAAGAGCCTACACTTCCATAAGGGTAAAAGGATGGATCCACGCCCACACCCAACATCAAGAATGCGGCTATCAGGCGTCAAACAAAGTAAATCAAAGTCCACATCTTCTATCTGCACTAATCAGACTCCAACAGTGAGGCATATAAAACATACCAGCGCCAAAGTTCCCTTCCTTAACCTTCAAACAAGCAATATTCCTGCGGTCGTCGTATATGCCCATATTCTTGTCGTGGATCGCGACCCTAATACTGTAAAGACCGGGATATAATGATAAGCTCTGGAGTTTAAAAAAAATACTTCCCGGTCCCTCTATGCTTTCAATTTCATATCCACTTATTCTTGTATTTGTGCCTGAATAACAAATATTGTCATAGCCATGGATTGCTACACCGAAAACAGGCTGCTCCGCCCGGACATGTGCAAAATAATCAATTTTGATGACCAATGGCTGACCAGTCTGAAACTCCTCTTTTTCTGTTAAGTATTCATCTAATAAGGTCACTTTTGTAATATTCACTCCAGTAAGGTCTCCCGCCCCCCCTTTTATTCCCTGCCGATCTTCGTTTATCCTGTGATATTTGTCCTCAGAAATTGAATAAAGATAACTTGATATTACGTCGTTGGTGTTACCTATTTTTTCGATCCTCCCGTTCTTTAAAAAAATAGCCCGGTGAGCCTGGTTCCGGATGGTCCCAAGATCATGCGAAACAAGAACCCATGGTATCCCCTTATTTCTAAGAGCGTTCAATTTTTCAAAACAACTTCTTTTGAAAGAAGTATCTCCTACCGCCAGCACTTCATCAACCAGTAGAATGTCAGGTTCACAATGCACTGCAATAGCGAAACCTAATCTGACAAACATTCCTGAAGAATAAAATTTCACTGGAGTATCTAAAAAATCACCAATATCAGCAAATTCAACTATTTCATCGAACCTTTTGTCTACTTCTATTTTTGTCATTCCTAATATGGCCGCATTAATATAAATATTTTCTCTGCCCGTGAGCATTGGATGAAATCCGGCACCTAATTCAATAAGTGCACCGACTTTGCCTTTGATTGTGATCTTGCCCTTGTCGGGCCAAAAAATACCATTAAGAAGTTTGAGCAGGGTTGTCTTGCCTGATCCATTGGGGCCTATAATTCCAATCGTTTCGCCTTTCTTCACCTCAAGGGAGATATCGTCGAGTGCCCAAAACTCGTCCTTTCGTAATACGTCGGGTCTGGAGCTTCTGCCAAGGAGGTTTCGGCCGATATCCATCATGCCGTAAAACATCGATCGTTTGAGAGACTTACAGTATTTTTTTGAAACGTGCTCAACGCTGATAACCACGTCATTATTCATATCAAATTCGCTCAGCGACTCGGGTTTCAGTGAGATGAAATCCAAGCAAACATACCAAAAATAAGAGAATCGAGCCAAAGGATACGATGGCATACCCTTGCCATTCGGAAAAGCTTCCGTTCAATACAAGATCCCGAGGAATGGCAACCAAATAGTAAAGGGGGTTATATTCTGTTAAGACGGCTAAAAGACCACTTCGAGGCTTTGCGTATAGCACGGGAGTGAAAAACATTAAGAACATCAAAAGGATTGAAATCATGTTTCCGACATCTCTCACGACCCCGTTCAAAAGGGATGTAAAAAACCCTAATCCGATTGTAAATAGAATCAAAGGCACAACCAAAACAGGGGCCAGTAGCCCTAAAATGCTCGGAGTTCTTCCGTAGCCGATAAACAGTATACAAATCATCACCATGTGAACGATAAATGGCACGAGGGCTTTGCCAATAGCAGCAATGACAAGGGATTTCTTTGAGAAATTAATCTTCAAGATCATGGAGCCTGCGTTGATCAACGAATTGGAGCAAGCCACCAGGCCATTGGCAAACAATTGCCAAAATGCAATACCTAACAAGGCGTAAATTGTGTAGGGTACCCCAATGTCGCCTATGTTGAGTATGCCCGATCGATTTAACACAACAAAAATGGCTATGGTGGCGAGCGGCATAATGATGGCCCAGAGAATCCCCAAAAAGGATTGCTTATACGTCGATAAAAAATCCCTCTTGAGCAATTGGTATGTCAACCATTTATTCTTATAGATTTCAGCGAGGATATCACTGAGAATAGTTCGGTACCCCTTGCGAAGGCAATTATCGGGTTCATACGTTGTTATCCATTCCGGCATATCAAGTCACTCCTTCCAGAGAAAACCCTTCAGTTACAATTTGAGAAACCTTATCCTTCCAATCGAAAGCGAACCTTTTCGCCCTCTCCTCACACTGATTCTTGACATCAACATAAGAATCGGAGGTTGACAAAATGTGAGCTATTCTTTCGGCCAATGCTTGTTCATCTGATGGCTTGAACAAGAGTTCCTCGTCCCTAAGAATATCGACAACCCCAGGCACCTTACTGCCGATGCAAGGCAAGCCTGAACCCAATGCTTCAAGCATTGCATTCGGCATGCCTTCGCCTTCTGAAGGATGTACATAAAGGTCGGAGGCAGAAAAAAGGGACCATAATTCCCTTTGGGAAAGCCAACCAAGAAAAAAGACCCGGTTCCCCAGTTCCCATTTTCTTGCCATCTCTTCAAGGGTTGCCTTGCTTGGACCATCGCCAGCGACGATGAGTAGGAGTTCGTTACTATCAAGTATTCGAAGCGCTTTCAGTAAAATTTCGACGTTCTTTCCTCGGTTCAGTATCCCTGCTGTTATCAATACCTTTGCAGTCTCTGGGATGCCATATCGCCTCCGGATCGCCCCTCGGTCCAACACTTCGCCACTCAAGGATAGCACATTGTTCGGGAGTAAGATCACTCGGCCCTCTTTTTTTGTCCCGAGGATGTCTCGAACGGCTCTTCCCAAGCCTTCGTTTACCACGGCAACTCGATCGGAAGCTAAAAGTCCAACATAACTCATTACCCGAATTATCCTTTTAGAAAGAGGCAGTATGGGGATTTCCCGAAACGAAGTGATGAAATCGCCTCGAACGAAGGTGACCATGGGACTTCGGAGTGTGCATTTCGCCATCGCAAAGAGGAAGGCATAAAGAATCCCAAAGGCAATGAAAACATCGATCTTTTGACGCCATCCAAGGAGAAGAGAGACCCACGGAAAAAACAAAAACACCGCTCCCTTCGCCATAGCGCCATCAGGTCTTGTCCCCGGGAAAAACACCCTATGCGAATGAAAACATGGGTGGTCTATTGGCATGGGCGAAAGAGAAAGACAATGGACCTCCACCCCTCGTTCGAGCAAGGCTTCAACCATCATGATGAACCTATCGTAGGCTCCGCCTTTTCTCATGGTGTACATGGCTGTTAAAACTCTCATAATAAGGAATCCAGGAACTCAGGAAGAATTCCTAAACTCAAAACCTTCGTTCCTAATAAGGAAGGCAAGAATCCAGGAGGTTATGGGTTAGTTCTTTTTCCTGTATTCCTGACTTCCTCATAAACAAATGTCCTTGATGCAAATCGAGTTGGGTCCAAAGATCTCCTGAAGCCTTTCCCTTTTCTTTCCATTTTCCGTTAACGAGGTAATTAATACGCAGTCGGGTTTAAGTTCTTTGACACGGCTCACCGGCTCAACTTCAAATCCGAATAGAATTTGGGGTTTGAATTTCCCGTCATCCTCCACAATGCCTACCAATCTTAGATTCACCCCCTGGAGAGTGACGAAGGCGACTTCCATCTCGTCGCTGAGACCATAGAAGACCACCCGGTTTAGCCCGTTTCGTTCCATCTCCAAAAATCTTTCGCCAATCATCTTTTTAAGAGAGGCATAATGCTGCACCGTCGAAGAGATCAGGCGAAAGGTCAATCTCGCTTTCTCCTCGAATCCTTTCGGTGTCAGGCAATACTCGATCTTGCGACGATTGAGGTCCCTGATCCGGATCCATCCCTTTCGAGCCATTCTTTTTAAACAAGCATTCGTCACCCCGAGAGCAATTCCAAACCGGTGGCTTAGCTCGCGCTGCGACACGGCAGGATTCTTTTCAAGCTCTTCGAGAAGGTGAAGGTCCCTCATCTCTTCCGAAGGCTTGAAGACGTTTGAATCACCGGTTATCCGATCCATCTCAGAATCAACCCAGACTCTTCCGAATTCACGGTTCTGGTCTTCTCTCCCTTTTCAAAGGAAGAAAGGAATTGAAAGACAACTTTTGTAAATCAAAGGACAATTTTTGATCATCGTTCATGCTTTGAACGTAAAATTGAAAAAAAATAAAAAACGAGATAAATAGTTGAATTTAAAGACTATAAACGATTTTCCTATTAATTATGTTCAAAATACACCTCAATTTTTATTTAAATTAGCAATCTTTATGCCACAAGGAGGCCAAGAATATAGAAAAGTAATAAGTCAGTAGGCGAGAAGGCCGGTTTCGTCTACAGGTCCAGTGATGGTTTTCACTCAACTGCCACAACTTCATACATTTTCATTTATTCAAACCGGCTTTATAGCCTCACAACTTTGCCATCTTTTCATATCTTCCCTTGTCTGAAGGCTTCCTGGATTTCGATTGTATTTTGGGGAAGATACTTTCTCATCTTGTTGGCAAAAAAGAGCCATTTCAGGCGCCGTTCAATCGGCCAAAAACGATATTCCTCTATTTGTTCTTTTGTTAAGATATAAGAGAAGCCTTTTTTTTCTTCCATTATTTTTCTATGATGATTTTGAGATACTCAACATCTGAGAGATCCTGCTTTCTCCCTGCATGAAGTTTTAATTCGATAAGGTCATGTATCGAGACAACAGGAATCGTAATTTCCTTTAAATGAATCCTTACGGCCCTTTCTTTCAACTTCTCATAAGAAATCGGGAAATTAATGATGATATCAATTTCTCCCACGGGCTGGCTTTCGCTAAAGAAATTAAATGCCTTCATTCCCTTTTCGTAAATCCATAAATGCCTTTTCGATGGATCCGCAAGCTCCATAGGATCGACTGGAATCTTTGGCCTGTAACCCCATTGTGTTAGTTTTGAAATCAATTTCTCAATATTTTTAGGGTCAAGATGGATCATAAGGTCAATATCATAGGTTAATCTCGGGATGCCAAATAAATTTACTGCCAGGCCTCCCACCACCAAATAATCTATTTCAAGTTTATTAAATTCTCTAAAGATTTCTAAATAATCTAATTCCATACTCTTAAAGAATTTTTGACTTTGTTCAAAAGTTACATATCAGATTAAAGGCTCCAACCACGAAATTCTATATATCCCAATCTTTGAAATCATTAATAATTACAACTAATTCCTTATGTTCTAACTGCCTTCTTTAAATGATGACAAACGTATTCCACCTTTTCCTTTCTCATTTCAGGATAGATGGGTAAACTCAGAATTTCCTTAGATAATGCGGTAGCAATGGGAAAGTCTCTCGATGAATACCCCAAGTATCTATAAGCAGGAAGGTTGGGTAAGGCAGTGGGATAATGGATTCCTGTTGTAATTCCTTTCTTTGTCAATCGGGCTTGAACAGCATCACGATTCTTCACCCTTACCACATAGAGATGATAGACATGTCTTATCCCGTTCTTCTCTTTTGGAGTAATTACTCCGGAATCTTTCAAAAGCCCATTATAAAGGTGAGCAATGGACCGTCGTTTTTCTGTCCATTTTTCAAGATATTTAAGTTTAACGCTGAGAATGGCTGATTGTATTCCATCGAGCCTGCTGTTTATTCCTTCAAATTCATGTTCATACTTTTTTAGCCGACCATGGTCTGAAATCTTTCTACATTTTATGGCTAAATCTTTATTATTTGTCACAATGGCTCCCCCGTCTCCGTAGGCTCCAAGGTTTTTAGCAGGATAAAAACTAAAACAAGCAAGATCCCCTAAACTTCCAACACTTTTCCCCTTGATCTCCGCACCATGAGCCTGACAGGCGTCTTCGATTAGATAGAGACCTTTCTCTTGGGCTAACTTCTTCAGGGCTATCATATCTGCAGGATGACCATAGAGATGGACAGGTATAATCGCCTTTGTATGTGGACTGATGACTGATTTGACCTTTTCGACATCAATGGTGTAAGTTTCTGGGTCGCAGTCGACAAAAACAACTTTTGCTCCTGTCATTGTGATTGCTTCTGAAGTGCCAATAAAAGAGTTAGCAACTGTGATGACTTCGTCACCCTTCCCTATTCCCAAAGATCGAAGGGCAATATATAAGGCATCTGTTCCATTCCCAACCCCAATGCAATACCTCGTCCTACAGAATCTGGCAAACTCTCTCTCGAATTTTTTTAGATATTTCCCTCCAACAAATGCTGAATCAAGGATTACGCTTTTAATAGCCTGATCAATTTCTTTGCGGATGGTTTCATACTGCGCTTTAAGATCAATCAATGGGACTTTCATCATAAAACCTTTTCATAAACCTTCTTTAACTCTTGAATCTGATTCTGCCAAAAGGCTTTTTTCTCTATAATACTTAAATTTTTTTCAATCGCACTGGCCATTAATTCTTTATTGCGGATGGCATCGATAATTCTTTTTGCAAGAAATACCTCGTTTTGGGGAGGGATTAAGAATCCATTTTTACCATCTTCGATCCATTCCTGATTTGACGAAATGTTGGTCACCACTGGGAAGAGACCTGTAGCCATTGCTTCAAGCAATGATACAGAGGTCCCATCATATAAAGAAGTAGACACATATATATCTGAGTTACCAAGGAATTCGGGCATTTGATCATGGGGGATTAGACCCAAGAACTGGACAAATGAATTTACATTTAAATCCTTCGCTTCTTTCTCCAAATTCTCCTTCTCGGGTCCATCTCCAGCAATAAGAAACCTCACCCCTGGTTCTTCTTGAATAACTAAAGGAATTGCCCGGATTAGAAGAGAGACATTATAAATTGGCAATAAGTTTCGATTGCTCACAATGGTAAGTACCTTATCTTTTACTTCCCCCTTTCTATTTTTACCTATCTCTAAAAATCTATTATCTACCCCCATAGGGAATACGGATATCTCTTTTCCACGAAGTGCTAAATCTCCCATCTCTCTTCTCTGGATTTCTGAAACGCAGGTGAGTTGAATCGCCCTATTACATACATAAAGGAACAGTTTCTGAATCAGCCCAGGCCTATCCACAGCCATTCTTAAATCAGATCCATGAATAGTGACAATGACTGGTTTCATTAACAATCTCCCTACAAAAACTCCTATCAACCCTGTTGGAATTGCCCAGTGGATATGGATTATTCTACAACGAGATTTGAGAACGACAAAGATTGTTAGAAGGGATCCAGAGATGAAATAGAGAAGAAGACGAAAGTAGGGAATCGTTTTGTATTGAATTAAGGGCTTGTTTCCTGAAAAGAATGGAAATCGGTAGACCTTGATCCCCTCCTGGTTTTCGAAAAGTCGGCTTCTACGGTAAATCCTCGGTGTTACTACATCAATTTGATATCCCTCATTTCTTAGAAGAGTTGCCATTTGTTTGATAAAGATCCCCCGATAGGAGGATTCAAAATCAGGATAAGCATTTGTCAAAAACAGGACGGATAACTTAAAGTTCATCAGCAATCTCAACTTCTAATGAACAAATTCTGAGGTCTTGAAATCTAAACTTTAGCGGTCATCAGACTCCATACCCTTTGCTCTTTGCCCTATGCTTAAAATTCCTTTTCTCAATTCAAGATTCTCTTTCTGGATACGAAGGATTTCTCTTCGAAGGGAAACAATCTGAAGAGCAATAAATCCAAAAGAAAGAATCTGAATTCCTCCTAAGATTAATAAAAGGGCGAAAGTAATCAGGGGCCTTCCAGGGGTTAGGGATCCAGACACCCTTAAGTAAGCGATATAGAGTCCAATCAGAATGCCAATCCCGAGGGTCAAAAGACCAATTCCCCCAAAAATCATCATTGGTTTTTCAAAAACTGAAAATACCAAATGCGAGATAGCGGTTTTTTTAAACTTAAATTTCGACTTTCCTTTCTCTCTACCCTGTAAGATCAGCGGGATTTCCTTACCCCGGAATCCTAAGGCAATTGCTTTTGAGAGGATTTCAAGATGGATCTCCTTACCATCGGATTCAAGTTCAAGAGAATCGAGAACCTTTTTTCTATAGGCACGAAAGATGCTTGTGGAGGTATAAATTCGATTGGGCATTGCAAATCGGAGGATTTTATTTCCTAATTTACTGATCCACAATCGTAGAAAGGGAACACCCTTGACCCCACCCCCAGGCATATAGGGAGATGCGAGAACTAAATCGATATCGGCCTCTTGTCTTAATACTTCAACAAAATCGATTATGTATTTAGGATCGTAACTCAAATCCGCATCAATCGATACAATAATATCCCCTTTTGATTCTTTAAAACCCCTTCTAAGAGCCATCCCCCTGCCCATATTCTTCGTGTAGGAAACTATTCTTAAGTTTTCGTTCTGTTTGGCCACCTCTTTTAAAATCTCAAGAGTTCGATCGAGGCTCCCATCATTGACTGCAATGATTTCATGAGTTCCGTTAAAGGAAGTCATGGCCTCTTCAACCCTGCTCAGAGTTGCCCTCACATTTTCTGCCTCATTAAACATCGGAATGACAATTGAAAGGTCCATATCTCTTTCATCTTATTGGTTTTGTTCGAGTTTCCTTATCAAATAATCTGTTTAATTATTTTCCAAGATATTCCTTTTTGCCAAGTAGAAAGAGTAAGTCTTCTTTATCTTTCGGTCTTACCCCCTTTTTTGTTTCAATAAGTGTGTTGAGTCCACAAATAGGAATTTTTATTCCTTCAAGTTCAATCTCTTCAATATCTTGGGAAGCAATTTGGAAATCGATCTTTCCTATCTTTCCTATCAAATCAATTACTATTTCTTCGGATTCAGGGGCGACCCTGACAACAGCGTATTCTTCTATATCAACATCCCGAATTTCGGATATTTCTTCAGATTTAAAAATCGTCTTCAATGCCTTCTTCAATTTCTTTATGTTTTCTACGGAAGGATCAACGAGAAGGTCAATATCATGGGTTGTCCTATAATACCCATGAAGGATGAGAGCGCATCCTCCGACTACAACATATTTTGCGTCTTCTTTATTAAGGGCCTCACACACCCTTATGATCTCTTTTTGTAACTCCACCTTTGATCCACCATTCCCTTTCCCAAATTTCAGCTTCTTCAAAAGTTCTAAATTTGTAAACTCCAGGGGGAAATGGAATTTTTAATTTAAAGCGTAGAGCCTTTCTAAAATAAGCCTGATCGGGTCTAAAATTCCAGTTTATACCTTTCCCCTCTTTTTCAAACTGTTCCAAGGCCTCAAATGTTTTAAATTTCAACACAGCCATTTATTTTTACCATTGCAATTTATTATACCCTTTAAACAAAAAAAGCAAGATAAATCATTATCTTGCTTTAAATTTTCTCTAAAAACATTGAATTTTTTATCAAATCATTCCATTCTTCCACCATTCCAATTTCTTATCATGACTATCACTTTGCCCATTTCTCAGCAGGCCATTTTGTTCCACTATTATTGATAAATAAACTGCCATCACTTAATTGCCTTGCGGTATTTGGGGTGGCTTCGGCGGTAAAAGAATTCCGGTTTGTCAATGTAAAATTTATCACATAGTCTCCAACTGGATTGGTTGGGACTCCCCAGCTATTCTGGAGAAGAAGCAGTGCATTTCCATCGTCTCCGTCATTAGCATATCTTCCCCTTTCCGCTCTAAACGCCTCTTGAGACGCCCTCACCTGTTCGAGGGCAGTCTTGGCATCAGCCCTACGGGCTCTCTGCATATAGGCATTGTATCCAGGAATGGCAATGGCAGCAAGGATTCCAACAATGATCACTACAATAAGAAGTTCAATTAGAGTAAGCCCCTTTTTTGATTTAACCCATTTAATTTTATTTATTGCCATTATTAATACCCCATTTGGGTTTTAGTAAAAAAATTACTTTTTGGGTATATATATAGCAGGGAATCCTGCAGTAGCGCTCCAACTCCAAGTAATAGCACCTTGTTGTCCAATAGAAGGGATCAGAATCAGACTCTCAGAATTTAATGCTGGGTCTCCCGTATTTTGGGGAGTAAACTGAATTATTCCTGTCCCTCCATGAATTGTTACAGTAGAAATATAACCTGTTCCAACAGGTAAAGCCAAATTTAATGTAGTCTGAATGGCCGAAGCAGTAGTCAAATCGTTTGAAGGCCATGCATCATTATCTTGGCGGTAGTGGGCAAGGGCTGTGGCCACATGACTCATACTTTGAGTAACTTCTGAAAGTCTTGCCTTTACCACCTGAATACGGTAAATCGGGACAGCGATTGCCGCCAAAATTCCAATAATTGCGATAACTATTAGAAGCTCAATTAATGTAAAACCAACTCCCCATCTAATAAATAAAAAACTTAAATGGGAGGGAGTTGAACATTTACAGTCTTCCCCTTTTAGGACCATTTTAAACCTCCATTCTAAGGAGGCACATTCATTTTACCTTAAATAGATAGTATAAGGCAACCCTTTCTCTAAACACCTTTATTGAAAGAGTTGCCTTATTAATTAAATTAAATTGATTACTTCTTCGGAACGTAAGCAGGTGGAAAATTACCTACTCCACTCCATGCCCAGGTAATTGCTACGTCTCCGCCAACCGTTGTTGTTGATGGAATCAATTGCAATGCATTGGTATCAACATACGTGTTTCCTGTTCTCGTTGCCTGGAACTCAATTACTCCATTAGCAAGCACCTGTCCCCTCTGTATATAAGTATTCTCTCCACTGGCAATGGCAACCCCTAATGTGTTCTGAATGGCTCCTAAACTACCTAACGCATTAGGCCATGCAGCATTATCCTGATAATAGGCCCCAACTGCTGAGGCGACATTGCTCATAGCATTTGTCATTTCGGAAAGTCTTGCCTTCACAGTCTGAGCCCTGTACATAGGGATGGCAATGGCAGCCAGGATACCAATGATGGCAATAACGATTAACAACTCAATCAATGTAAAACCTTTCTGTTCTTTTTTCCTTAACATAATTTAACCTCCTTTTTAAAATTAACGTGATTCGTGTCCGTGTCTCGTGTCCGAAACTTAAAACCACTTTTCGTTAAAACCCGTTTGTTAAAATCACCTCCTTTTTATGGTTTTTGAAATTATTTAGCATAATATATGCCAAATAACTAATTTTTTAAAAAATTTTCTTAATAACCTTAACTATTTATTATTATTATAATTTTTATTCTTCAGCCTTCTTAAAAAATTCCCGTAAAAATTTTTCCAATTAAATTTTATATATATAATTACACTTTTTGTCCATTTGGTGACAAATTTTGTTAATAAGAAAACAGAGAATAATAAATTATGGGCTATAAACAATTCTTGTGTCTTTTTAATGAGAGAACCAGAAGTATAGGAATCAGGAATTCTATTTGATCATTATGAGGGTC
>CAZFDM010000103.1:0-3368 GCA_964517975.1 uncultured Syntrophaceae bacterium | reverse complement strand
CACCATTCTTATACCTGTTGCCGCAGGTGTTCTTTATCCATTTTTTGGAATTCTTCTCAATCCAATTTTGGCCGCAGGGGCGATGGCCTTTTCCTCTGTGACCGTGGTTTCAAATGCGCTCAGGCTAAGGAGGTTTAAACCACCCACTTGAGATAAACCTCTCCATTTTTCAAGGAGCTTTCTTTGTCGCCTCGTTTAGAATCTTTTTAGGTTTACACTATTTTGATGAGTTGACATGGGGAGGCCTATTTTTTAATCTATTGATGAAGGAGGTGAAGATATGAGTGTGCCGAGCAAAGCGTATGAGTTCTTGTAGGTGCAAGTCCTATTTGGGTAAAGGTTAGCCGCCAGCCCAACACTTAATCCCACATACAATCGGGCAACTGGTTGGATGGTGCGGGAGGCGGGAGGTATCGAGCCATAGCGGAAGCGAACCGATTGAGCCCCGAAATCAACCAACGTGTCGGAGGCCGATACTGTTCATGTAGGAGCAGGCAGTATTTCTATGGCCATTAGAGGCGAGGTCATGGAAACCCGACGGGGTCTGAGAGGATGGCGAGATATCAAATGGAACTTATATGAACTCGGGAGGGCCGATGTATTCCCTAAGAGAATGCTGTGACAAGCCTATAGAAGGTAAGGATCGGCAAGATATTATACATTGGCCGTCGGACTACCTCATAGTATCGGAGAAGTCCGTGAAAGCGGATGGAGAGAAGGGGGTAGCGGTAATGCGGAGGGGTTCAAGGGAGACATCTGCTGGGCATACAGAACTGGGGGACAGATGGTAACGAAACTTGAGTCTCTAACTCTACGAGCCAGAAGAGATCCAAAGTGCAAGTTTACGTCTTTGGCACATTTACTTTCAGAGGATTTTCTCAAGGAGTGTTTCTGGGAGCTGAAAAGGGATAAGGCTTCTGGGATTGATGGGGTAACGGTTCAGCAGTATGAAGTCAATTTAGAGGAGAATCTTAAGGGTCTTGTGGAAAGGCTGAGAGCGAAGCGATATCGGCCACAATCGGTAAGGCGGGTTTACATTCCCAAGCCTGATGGGAGCAAGCGAGGGTTAGGGATACCGACGGTGGAGGATAAGATCGTTCAGATGGGGATTAAGAGGATACTTGAGGCGATCTTCGAGGTTGATTTCATGGATGTATCGTTTGGATTTCGTCCTAACCGAAGCTGTCACGATGCTTTAGACGTGCTGGACAAAACAATCATGACCAGGCCTATCAATTACATTGTGGATATGGATATTGAGAAATTCTTTGATACCATAGACCATGGGTGGTTGATGAGATGTTTGAGGGAGAGGATTGTTGACACAAGCTTACTGCGGTTGATTGTGCGTTTCTTGAAGGCTGGGGTAATGGAGGGGGGCAGGTATTTTGAGGTGGATCGAGGAACGCCCCAGGGAGGCGTTATCAGTCCGATACTTGCAAACATCTATCTTCATTACGTTTTGGATTTGTGGTTTGAGAAGGTCGTCAAGAGACAACTAACAGGGTATGGACAACTGATCCGATATGGTGACGATTTCATTGTTTGCTTTCAGAAAGGCGATGAAGCCAGAGCCTTTGAGGAGATGTTGAGGCAGAGATTGAGTAAGTTTGGGTTAAGGGTAGCCGAGGGCAAATCGAGAGTTATCGGGTTTGGTCGATATGAGTGGGAGAAGGCACGGCGAGAAGGCAAAAGGGTGGCGGCCTTTGATTTTTTGGGATTTACGCACTATTGCGATAAGACCAGGAGGGGCAAGTTCAAATTAGGGCGAAAGACAAGCAGCACGAAATTCAGGCAAAAGATGAAGGTAGTGAATCAGTGGTTAAAGAGAGTACGAAACCAAGTGACGTTAGCGGAGTGGTGGAAGGTGTTCAGGTTAAAACTGGTTGGTCACTACCGTTATTATGGGATAAGTGGAAACATGCGGGCATTGAGAAAGTTCTTTAAAGAGACGGTGAAACTTGCATACAAATGGATCAACAGGCGGAGTCAGAAGAAGAGTTTTACTTATGCCCAATATTGTGAGTTTAAGAAATATAATCCTTTGCCTGAGCCGAAGATATATCACCTGACCTATACTCTGTCCTCGTATTGAGGAGGTATTACCGAAGAGCCGAATCCAGGAAATCTGGACGTTCGGTTCCGTGAGGGGCATTAAATAACCAAGAGAGGAGGTTATAAAAGATGTCTACTCGACAAAAGTCTTTATCCGTTTTAGGAATCATGGTGGTGGGTTTGTTAGTTTGTTCTTCCGTCTCCCTGGCACAGCATAGTCACGGCCATGGAGCAGGCTCCAAGATGGAGACGCGGGAGGTTCTGGTTGAAGGATTCAAAATCATTTTTCAGATTATGTCCAATGCTGAGCATAGGGAGATGCTCAAGGAGATGAAGATGAAAGAAGATATCGAACCTGGAACGACACATAATATAACGGTCACTCTTAAGGATGAGAAAACCCAGAAGGAGATTACGGATGCGCAAGTAATGATGAAGGTAGTAGATCCCAAAGGGAAAGACCAGATCAAGAACCTAAAATATGAGAAAGATATGAAAAGTTATGATGCCTATTTCAACCTTTCTGGAAAAGGCAGGTATCAGATCATGCTCCTTTTTAAATATAGGGAACAAAAGAGAACGGCTGGGATATATTATGAGATTAAGTAATCGGCGCTAAAGATTGAATTCTAATTTAAAATTCTTTTATTAAAAATAAAAATACATTTACAAAGGAGGACTTTATGACAAAGTATTTTGATGACAATTCGCTCTCAATTGGTAACACACCTATGGTGAAGATCAACAAAATGACGCAAGGACTTAAAGCCACTATCCTCGGTAAGATAGAAGGTCGTAACCCTTCTTATTCTGTTAAGTGTCGAATAGGTGCCAGTATGATTTGGGATGCTGAGAAGAAGGGTTTACTAAAGCCAGGCATGGAGATTATTGAGCCTACAAGTGGTAATACTGGGATTGCTTTGGCTTTTGTAGCTTCGGCGAGGGGGTATAAACTCCATGTCACAATGCCAGATACGATGTCCATGGAAAGACGAAAAATCCTTGCTATTTTTGGAGCCAATATTATATTAACCCCGGGCTCGAAGGGAATGAGGGGAGCAGTAGAAGAAGCAGAAAGAATTTTGGCATCCGATCCCAAATATTTTATGCCTCAACAGTTTAAGAATCCTGCCAATCCTGAAATTCACTTTAAGACCACAGGCCCTGAGATATGGGAACAAACAGAGGGCCAGATTGATGTGCTTGTTTCAGGAGTTGGAACAGGGGGAACCATCACCGGAGTTTCGAGATATATAAAACTTGAGAAAAAGAGAAGAATCATTAGTGTTGCAGTGGAACCTGCCGAAAGTCCT
>CAZFDM010000102.1:0-13284 GCA_964517975.1 uncultured Syntrophaceae bacterium | reverse complement strand
TCCAATTCCACCTTTTTGACCCTCCAGGGTTCCTCAACCCCAAGAAGGTAACGATAAAGTTCAATATCTCTCATGGCTCCAGTCCTCCCTAGAGCCATTTTACCTTAACAGGTTACCCACTGAAAAGTCGGATGAACCTTATTTTGGGCTAGGTTTATACAGATTTTCTCAGAGATCTTCTTAGTCGACAACCACCGCTGTCCCTTTAGCCCCAATGAGCATCATCACCATATCGTTATGAAATCCCAAGACTTGATAGGTGATGTCCACTCCTACCACTGCATTTCCTCCCATCTCAAGGGCCTCATCTTCGATGGCCCTGATCGAAAGGTCTCTCCCTGAGTTGACTTTCTCCTCCCAGGAAAGGGCAATCCCTCCATTAAATTTTTTCAAGTCTAACTCCTTAACCAGACCCACTCCAAAGATGTGTTCATGGGAGACAAGGCCCAGGGTCTTAACAATCTTCCGATTGACGAATTCAGGCGTGGTGATGGCAATCATCTCTTTTCTCTTCTGTTCTTTCTCTAAAAATTTTTTTACCTCCTTCTTTCCCTTCTCAGAACAGACCGGGCACATATCGGGAAGCCCCTGCCCTGACTCATATACATAGGAGCTCCCACAGACGGTACAGCTGACCACCCAATTCATAACATGCTCCTTTGTCTCATTGCATCTCTTCCAACATCTTTTTAATCCCTATCAACTCCTCACGAATTGCAACTAAAAGTTCACGGTCTTTTCCATTGGGACGTTTCCCAATCAACCTCAAATTCGTCTGCCTGTTCTCTTTCCTTTCCAGATCTCGAATCTTTTTCTTCGCCCCAGCAATAGTAAATCCCTCTTCATAGAGAAGTTTTTTTATCTTCAAGATAAGGTCTAAATCTCTCTTCCGATAGAGGCGTTGTAGGGATCCCCCTTTATAGGGTTTAATGATTTTAAACTCCGACTCCCAATAACGTAGGACATGGGGCTTAAGACCTGTAATCCGGCTGATCTCTCCAATTCGGTAATAGAGCCGATCGGAGGAAATGACATTCTCATCTTCTGGATACTTTACCGGCCTCACCAAGATTTCTCCTCACCTTCAGTCAGAGGAATAAAAAAACGACTCTTATTCCCCCTTTTCAATCCAATTAGGTCTGAGTCTCTTTTCGGTTGAGGGCGGCCCTTAACACCTGGCTGGGTTTAAACGTCAGAATCCTTCGTGGGGAGATTTCGATGTCCCCCCCTGTCTGTGGGTTTCGGCCCCGCCTCGCCCTCTTCTTTCGGACCACAAAATTTCCAAACCCTGAGATTTTGATCTTATCCTCAGTTTTGAGCGTCTCTTTAATAAGATCAAAGATTAACTCAACGATTTTGGCCACTTCTTTTTTGGAAAATCCAACCTTCTCATAAATGGCCTCCACAATATCCACCTTCGTCATCTCTGCCTCCTCCTTTCTTTAAATTCTTTACGATCTTAATTCCGCCCCAAAAACCTCCCTTAATTGGAGGATAACCTTCTCATGAAACTGATTCACCTCTTCATCCGTTAACGTTCGATCAGGAGCCTGATATCGAATTCTGTAGGAAACCCCTTTTTTTCCCTTGGGGATAGGAGGCCCTTGATAGACATCGAAAAGGCGAACTTCCTTCATGAGGGGGTCTCTAAGCCCCCATATCGCCTCTCCTATTTTTTCGGCCTCGACCTCCTCTCCGACCACCACGGAGAGATCTCGAAAGACATCTGGAAATTTCGGCAAAGGTTGAAACCACTTTGCCCCCCCTGCCCTACGAACCAATTCTTCAAAATCGATTTCAAAGAGATAAACCCTCTCAGGAATCCCGTAATGATTCAACACATCAGGGTGAACTTCTCCCAAGGCGCCCACTTCCTTCTCTTCGATGAAGACCCTCGAAGCCTTTCCTGGATGGAGATAGGGAATATCCTCTGCCCTCTTAAATCCTATCCTCTTAATTTGGAGTTCCTCAAAAAGGCTTTCCAAAGCACCCTTGATGTCATAAAAATCGATCGGTCTTGGAGGATAGGCCCAATGGGGTTCCTGATCCATTCCCATGGCCAGCCCGGTGAGAACCTTCACCTCTTTTGGAAGTTTTTCTCCTTCCTGGTGAAGAAAGACCTTCTTTAACTCAAAAAATTTGAGATTTAGATTCTTTCGAGAAAGGTTGTAACGAGCCACCTCTAACAAACCAGGGATCAAGCTCGTCCTCATCACGGAAAAATCTTCCGTAAGGGGGTTGAGAATACGGATCTGTTTTCGCCTTGGGTCATCGGGCGGTAGACCAATGAAGTCGCAGGAAGTCGGGGAGGTAAAACTATAAGTGATCACTTCGTGATAGCCCTGGTGAATCAGAAGGTCTATGACCTTCTTTTCTATTAGGAGTTCTTTACTTCTCTCCTCTCCGGATGGAGCTCCCTGTGGAAGGGTGGTGGGGATATTCCCATATCCATCCATCCTGGCAATCTCCTCGATGAGATCGATTTCCCTTTCCAAATCTCTCCGAAAAGAAGGAGGGTGAACCATAAAATACTCACCATTCCCTTCGGTGATGTCCAGCTCTAAACTTTTTAAGTAATCCTTGGCCTTCTCGGCAGGGATCTCTGTTCCTAAAACTTGATGAATCCTTTTGACCCTTAACCGAATAGGATTGGGTTTAATGACTTTAGGATAGGCATCAATGACTCCTTCAACAATCCTTCCACCTGCTAACTCCTGGATCAACTGCGCAGCACGGTTGGCCGAAATGACGCACCCTCCATAATCGATACCCCTCCCAAACCGGTAGGCCGCTTCGGTTTCAAGACCCAGTTGTTTCGACGTCCAACGGTTCTCCATCGGGCTGAAATAGGCACTCTCCAAAAGGACGATCTTCGTATCCTCTTTGATCTCTGAATTCAGACCTCCCATCACCCCTGCAATGGCAACGGGTTTGACCCCATCACAGATCATCAACATTCCCTTGCTCAATGTTCTTTTGACCCCATCCAGGGTGAAAAATGTTTCTCCTTCCTCTGCCCTCCGCACAACGATCCTTCCTTCCTCTAACAGTTCGAAATCGAAGGCATGAAGGGGTTGACCATATTCCATCATGACATAATTGGTGACATCGACCACATTGTTAATCGATCGGATCCCTACTTTTTCCAGACGGTTTTTCATCCAAAGCGGAGAGGGGCCAATCTTCACTCCCTCGATCATCCTAACTACATAACGTGGGCATAAATCAGGGTCCAGGAGGGTAACAGAGGTTCTCTGGTGAATCTCCTCTCCACACTCGGGAAGCGAAATCTCTGGGTACTTCACCCTCTGATGGGTGAGGGCTGCAATCTCCCTTGCCACACCAATCACACAGAGACAGTCAGGTCGATTTGGAGTAATGCTGAGATTGAGAATGACATCTTTCAACCCCAATGCCTCCCCCAGATCGCTTCCAACAGGAAGATCAGGTGAAAGGATCATGATCCCTGAGGCATCTTCCCCCAAACCCAGCTCGATTTCGGAACAGAGCATCCCCTCAGACATAACCCCTCTGATCTTTGACCGTTTGATCTCCATTCCGTTGGGAAGTTTGGCCCCAACCAAGGCTAAGGGAACCTTCTGGCCTTCCTTGATATTGGTTGCTCCACAGACGATCGATAAATTCTCCTGGCCGGTCTTTACCTTCACCCATGAGAGCCTATCCGCATTGGGATGCCTCTGGATGGATTCGATCTCCCCTACAATGACCTTCTCAAACCCTTCCCCTACCCGGGAGACCTCTTCAACCTCCAGACCTCCCATGGTCAAAAGGTTGACCAGATCCTTCAAATCCATTGGAATATCTACATAATCCTTAAGCCAATTCAGACTGACCTTCATGGCACCTCGATTTCAGATTTTGGATGGCAGAATCCAGAAGTTAAATTCGTTATCCATAATCCCTATTTTAAAACTGTTTGAGAAACCGTAAATCGTTGGTGAAAAAGAGTCGGATATCGTTGATCCCAAATTTGAGCATGGCGATCCGTTCAATCCCCATCCCGAAGGCAAACCCTGTGACCTCTTCGGGATCATAATTGACAAATTGATAGATCGCAGGGTCATTCATCCCTGACCCAAGGATCTCAAGCCACCCTGTATTGGAGCAGACTCCACACCCTTTCCCCTGACAGATGAAGCATTCGATATCCACCTCTGCACTTGGCTCCGTAAAGGGGAAGAAACTGGGTCGAAACCGCAATCTTGTCCCTTTTCCAAACATCTGTTGGACAAATGCGGTCAACACTCCTTTCAAATCTGCAAAGGTAATTCCTTTATCAACCAGAAGTCCTTCCACTTGATGGAACATCGGGGAATGGGTTGGGTCTGAATCGCATCGATAGACTGCCCCAGGACTGATGATCCGGACTGGTGGTCGCCTCTTTTCCATCGTTCTCACTTCCACAGGGGAGGTATGGGTTCTTAAGACCACATCATCGGAGATAAAGAAGGTAGCCTGCATCTCCCTGGCTGGATGGCCTTTGGGGATGTTCAGGGCTTCGAAGTTATAGTAATCCAATTCCACCTCTGGACCTTCGACGACTTCAAATCCAAGGCGGGAGAAGATATCAATGACTTCATCAAGGATTTGCGTGATGGGATGTCTCTTCCCTAATGGTAGGGATCTTCCTGGAAGGGTTACATCAATTTTTTCTCTTTCTAAGGAGGTCTTTTTTTCTCTCTCTTTAATGAGGGAGAGAGCCTCTTCGATCTTTCCCTCCAACTCTTCTTTGACTTGATTGGCCCTCTTGCCTATCTCTTTTCGTTCGGTCTCAGGGAGTCTACCCAGGGATTTAAGAAGCTGGGTCAAACTTCCTTTTCTCCCCAAGACCTTAATTCGAATCTCCGAGACTTCCTTCCAGGTGGCGGATTGGGATAACGCCTCAATTGTCTCTTGCCGAATTCTTTCCAACTCTTCTTTCAAAAGGCCATTCCTCCTTCACCCAACGGGTTTGATAAAAAGTGAGAAAGGAAGTGAAGGTCAAATGATCCTATAGGCTCTTGGCCATCTCTGCAATCTTTGAGAAGGCCTGTGGATCGTTCACCGCCAAATCTGCGAGAATCTTACGATCCAATTCTACATGGGCCTTTTTGAGCGAATCCATTAAACGGCTGTAGGAGATTCCATGGAGCCTTGCCGCTGCATTGATGCGGGTAATCCACAACTTTCTAAAATCCCTTTTCCTGGCCCTCCTATCCCGATAGGCATAAGCCAGAGCTCGATGGACCGCATCGACTGCTGTCCGATAGAGCCGACTCCTCCCTCCGACATAACCTTTTGCCATTTTCAGTATCTTCTTCCTTCTCCGCCTTGTCTTTGGTCCACTTTTAACTCGAGGCATTTTCCAATTCTCCTTCCGAATGATAAATTCTCACTACAGGCAAAACCTTAAGCCCTTAGCGTTTACCTTTAAAGGTATGGAAGTAATCGTTTAATCCCTCGGACATCTGTCTGATCAACGAATTTGGGGGTTCGAAGGGCACGTTTCCGATTCGCCGATTTCTTGGTCAGGATGTGACGAGCAAAAGCCCTTTTGGCCTTCAGTTTTCCTGTCCCAGTCTTCTTAAATCGCTTCGCTGCTCCACGATTGGTTTTTAATTTTGGCACGTCATCCTCCTTTTTGTCTTTAGGTTACCTTTGTGGGCTGGAGAGGGGCAATCACCATGGTAAAATTTCTTCCTTCAAATTTAGGGGGCTGTTCAATCCTTCCGATTGTCTTGGTCTCTTCCGTGATTCGATTGAGCATATTTCTACCTAAATCAGGATGGGCTAACTCCCTCCCCCTGAAAACAATGGTCACTTTGGTCTTGTTTCCCTCTTTCAAAAATCGTTCAATATGCCGAAGTTTGAATTGGAGATCATGTTCCTCTGTCTTCGGTCTTAATTTTACCTCCTTGACATGGATCACGGCTTGTTTCTTCTTCGCATCATGGGCCTTTTTGCTCTGCTGATATTTAAATTTCCCATAATCCATGATTCGACAAACGGGCGGGTCTGATTTGGGTGATACCTCCACCAAGTCTAACTCATAGTGAGCGGAGGTTCGAAGGGCTTCTGCCAGTGGCAAAATCCCTAACTGTTTACCCTCAGGGTCGATGACCCTCACTTCTTTAGCCCGTATCTCCCTATTAATCCTGACGTCTTTGACGATAGACACCACCTCCTTTTTTCCAATGGGCAGAGCTTCTTTTTATAAAGTTGGGTATTCAGATTTAACCATTTCGACAAACTCCCCTACCCCCATGGATCTAATGGTTTCTCCGCTTCGCTTTCTGGGTGATACTGTCCCTTCCTTCTCTTCCCTATCTCCCACCACCAACATAAAAGGGATCTTTTGAATCTGGGCCTCGCGGATCTTATATCCCAACTTTTCATTTCGGAAGTCTTTCTCCACCCGAATCCCATTCTGAACCAATTGTTGGTAGAGTTTTTCTCCATAAGGAATATGTCGATCTGTCACGGTTAACAGGATTGCCTGAACAGGGGCGAGCCAGACAGGAAAGGCCCCTGCGTAATGTTCAATCAATACGCCAATAAATCTCTCCATCGCCCCTAAGATGACGCGATGAAGCATGACAGGTCGGTGTTCCCCTCCATCCCTCCCAACATAAGTTAGATCGAATCGTTCAGGCATGGCGAAGTCCACCTGGATGGTAGAACACTGCCATTTTCGATGAAGGGCATCCTTAAGTTTGACATCGATTTTTGGTCCGTAAAAAGCCCCTTCCCCTTCGTTCACCTCAAAGGGAAGATTTTTTGATTCCAGTGCGTGATAAAGAGCCTTGGTGGCATTTTCCCAATCCTCATCCGATCCAATCGACTTCTCAGGCCGGGTGCTCAGTTCTAATTCGTATTCAAATTGAAAAATCTTCATCACCTCATCCACAAAGTCAATGATCGCACAAATCTCATCATGCAACTGATCAGGCCTGCAGAGGATATGAGCATCATCCTGAGTAAATCCCCTCACCCTGAGCAAGCCGTGGAGTTCTCCCGATTGCTCGTGGCGGTGGACGGTTCCAAGTTCAAAATACCGGAGGGGAAGGTCTCGATAACTACGAATCTTCGATTTATAAATCAGCATATGGGCTAAACAGTTCATTGGCTTAATGCCATACTCCGAATCCTCCACTTTTGTAAAATACATCTTCTCACGATAATTCTCATAATGCCCCGAGCGCTTCCAGAGATCTAATCGAAGGAGTTGAGGGCCGATGACGATCTGATATCCCCTCTTAAGGTGTTCCTTCCTTTCAAACTCTTCTAAGATCGTCCTCAGCATAGCGCCTTTCGGGTGGTAGATGACAAGTCCTGGACCTACTTCTTCATGAATGCTGAAAAGATCAAGTTCTCTACCCAATTTTCGGTGATCCCTCTTTCGGGCCTCTTCGAGCATCTGAAGATATTCTTCCAACTGTTGAGGCTCAGGAAAGGCGGTCCCATAAATCCTTTGAAGGACTTGATTGTGAATATCTCCCCTCCAGTAGGTTCCTGAAACGCTTAACAGTTTGAATCCTTTAATCCTCCCCGTAGAAGGAAGATGGGGACCCTCACAAAGATCAATGAAATTACCCTGCCGATAAAGGGAGACCTTCTCTGGAAGTTCTTCTAAGTGTTCAACTTTATAAGTCTCTCCCAATTGGCTAAAGGTTTTAATGGCCTCTTCTTTCGATACCACTTTTCGATCGAAAGGAAGATCCTGCTCAATAATTTCAAGGGCCTTTTTTTCTATTCTTTCGAGATCCTGTGGAGTAAAGGTCCGTTCATAATCAAAATCATAATAAAACCCTGTATCCGTGGAAGGTCCGAAGGTAAGCTTAACACTTGGGAATAGTTCTTTGACCGCCTGAGCCATGACGTGAGCAGCAGAATGACGCAAGATTTCAAGCCCTCTCTTTGAATGAATAGAAATGAAGGAGATAGAAGTATCCTTTTCAATGGGTTGAGAGAGGTCTACAAGCCTCCCATCGATTTGAGCGGCAACTGCCTCTTTGTCTGAAAATTCGATGAGTTTACTTCCTTTAGGGACCAATTTTTGGGTTCCATCTGGGAGTTGAATGACCACTTGCTCTTCCATAATCTTCCTAAGGGGTTGAAGTGGAAAGAGGCATCACCCACAATGACAAATGAATGATGCCTCTTTCAAACAATTCCACTAAAATAATTGTTTCTTCAGTAAGTTATCTTCCACTTTTAAATAGGTTGGTTTCAATGGTAGGCACGTGGGGATTTGAACCCCAGACTTCTACCGCGTCAAGGTAGCGCTCTCCCCCTGAGCTACGTGCCTTTAGACCTCCTTTCTAAAAACGTTGTATCTATAACTGGTTTTTAAAATATTGTCAAGAAAATTCTTAACTTACCCCTCTATGCCCTGAATACTAATTCCTCTTTCTTGCTATCGAAGTCTACAGTGATCGTATCGCCTTCTTTAAATTTCCCTTCCAAAATCTTTAAAGCCAGGCGATCTTGAATCTCTTTTTGAATCACCCTTTTTAATGGACGTGCTCCATAGGCAGGATCAAACCCTTCTTTTGCAAGCCATTCTTTTGCCTTTTCGGTCATTTTGAGTTGAATTCTTCGCTCTAAAAGTCTCTGTTCTAATTTCTTGACTTGTATCTCAACGATCGCCTTGATTTCTTCGAGGCCAAGGCCATGAAAGATAATCAACTCATCAATTCGATTTAAAAATTCTGGTTTAAAGTGAGCCCTGACGGCCTCCATCACCCTACGCCTCATCTCTTCATAGTCCTTCTCCCCTAAGTCCATGATCCATTGGCTTCCGATATTGGAGGTCATAATGATAACGGTATTTTTAAAATCAACTGTTCTTCCATGGCCATCTGTCAATCTCCCATCATCTAAGATTTGCAGAAGGAGGTTAAAGACCTCTTGATGTGCCTTTTCAATCTCATCCATTAAAACGATGGAATAGGGTCTTCTACGTACTGCTTCTGTAAGATAACCACCCTCTTCGTAGCCCACATAGCCTGGGGGGGCACCGATGAGCCGCGCTACCGAATGCTTCTCCATGTATTCAGACATATCGATTCTTACCATAGCCTGTTCGTCATCAAATAGAAACTCAGCCAGGGCACGAGCCAGTTCTGTCTTCCCAACCCCTGTCGGCCCCATAAAAATGAAAGAACCGATTGGGCGATCGGGATCCTGAAGCCCTGCCCTCGCCCTTCGCACAGCATTGGAGACCGCAACAATGGCATCTTCTTGTCCGACCACTCTCTGTTTTAGCCTCTCCTCCATATGGATGAGTTTTTCAACTTCTCCTTCTAACATCTTTGAGACCGGGATGCCTGTCCACTTGGAGACCACTTCTGCCACATCCTCCTCGTCTACCTCCTCTTTAAGCATCTTCCCCTCTTTTTGGATGACAGCCAGTCTCTCCTCTTCTTGTTTCAACTCCTTCTCAAGATGGGTCATCTCTCCATATTGGAGTTCTGCCAACCTCGAATAGTCGGCCTCCCTTTCTGCCTCTTTCATCAATTGTCGGGTCTTCTCCATCTGCTCCTTCAATTGCTGAATCCGAGAGATAGCCTTCTTCTCATTCTCCCATTTTACCTTCTTCTCCTGAACCTCATTTTTCAGTTCAGCCAACTCTTTTTCAAGCTTCTTTAGACGTTCCATCGAGGCCTTATCTTTCTCCTTCTTAAGGGCCTGACGTTCGATCTCTAACTGCATCACTTTCCGCTGAACCTCATCAATCTCCATGGGAACGCTATCGATCTCGATCCTCAATCGTGAGGCCGCCTCGTCGATTAGGTCCACTGCCTTATCAGGGAGGAATCGATCTGAGATATATCGATGAGAAAGCATCGCCGCAGCGATGAGCGCTGAATCCTTAATCTTCACCCCGTGATGGACTTCATAGCGTTCTTTTAACCCCCTCAAGATGGCAATGGTGTCCTCGACTGAGGGTTGGGCCACATAGATCGGTTGAAATCTGCGCTCAAGGGCTGCATCCTTCTCGATATACTTTCGATACTCATTGAGGGTGGTGGCCCCCACACATTTTAACTCCCCTCTGGCCAGAGCAGGCTTTAACATGTTAGAAGCATCGATAGCGCCTTCTGCTGCCCCTGCTCCAACTAATGTATGGAGTTCATCAATAAAAAGGATGATGTTTCCTGCTGCTGCACTGATCTCTTTTAAGACCGCCTTTAGCCTCTCTTCAAATTCTCCTCTAAACTTTGCCCCTGCGACGAGAGCCCCTAAATCAAGCGCAATCAGTCTTTTATTTTTCAATGTTTCAGGGACATCTCCCTTCACAATCCTCTGGGCTAATCCCTCTACAATCGCAGTCTTTCCAACCCCTGGTTCTCCAATGAGCACCGGGTTATTTTTTGTTCTTCTTGATAGAACTTGAATGACTCGGCGAATTTCATCATCCCTACCAATCACAGGGTCAAGTTTTCCTTTACGGGCTTCCTCGGTGAGGTCACGGCTGTAACGCTTTAAGGCCTGATACTTCTCCTCTGGATTCTGATCCGTGACTCGATGGGGTCCTCGAATCTCCTGTAAGACCCTAAAAATGGCATCTCTATTGACTCCATTTCTTTGAAGAATCTGAAAGGCAGCCCCTCTCTTTTCATCCGCTATCGCAATGAGGAGATGCTCAGTAGAGAGGTACTCGTCCATTAATCTCTCTGCCTCTTTCCAGGCCATGTTAAAGATTTCATTAAGTCTGCTGGAGAGATAGATCTGAACCGCTCCGGTAACCTGTGGAATTCGGTTTAATTCATTCTCAAGTTGAGAGGCTATGAGATCTGGGTTAACCCCTAATTTTTGAAGGATGGGAATCACAATCCCTTCCTTCTGCCCGATGAGGGCTAACAAAAGGTGTTCCACATCTATCTGTTGATGATGTTTCTGTTCGGCAATGGCCTTTGCCCCTTGCAGGGCCTCTTGTGCCTTTAGAGTAAATTTATCCAAATTCATCTTATTTGAACCTCCTTGTTTGTTACCCCTAAAATAACCATTCTTCTATGTTTTTTCAAATAAAAAACTTAAACCACATTCTCGAAAAATTGTATAACTTATTGATAATTAAGATAAAATTTTTTTAAATTTCCTCTTTATGGTTTTAATATTTCTGCTAAAGAGAAAAACTCTTTAATTGTGAGCGTCTCTGGCCTCCTTTGTGAATCCAAATGGATTCTATTCATCCTCTGTTCGATGTCCTTGGGTATGGGAAGACCTGAATACCTTAGTCCATTGATAAGGGTTTTACGTCGGTAGTTAAAACAGCCCTGAACCACTTTTTTAAACCATCCTTCATCTTCTAAATCCACCAATGGGCTCTTTCTCCATCTTATCTCTACCAGTGCAGATTCCACCCTGGGAGGAGGAAAGAAGGCAGTGGGTTTGATGAAAAAGCGGATGGAGACCTCCGAAACCCTCTGGACGAAGATTGATAGAGGCCCATATTCTTTATTTCCTGGAGGGGCAATGAGCCTTTGAGCCACCTCTTTTTGAAGCATTAAGAAGAGAGAAGAAAATTTTTCCCGCTCTTCGAGGAACCTAAAGAGAAGTGGAGTAGAGATTTGGTAGGGTAGGTTCGCAACGACCTTCAGGGGTCTTCCTGCTTTTTGAAAGAGAAGTGAAAAATCATATTGGAGGATATCTCCTTGGACGATTTCTAAATTGGGAATATCCTCAAACTTTATCCTCAATTGCTCCACCAATTTTGAATCGATCTCAATAGCTATGACCCTTTTCGCTTTTCGTGATAAACCAAAAGTCATCTCTCCAAGTCCAGGTCCAACCTCCAGAACCACATCCTCCTTAGTTACCTCGGCAGTTCGAATCACTTTATCCAAAATGTTTCTATCCACAAGGAAGTGCTGACCCAATCTCTTCTTAGGAAATATTCCCGATTCTACCAATTCTTTTTTTATCGATCCCACTTATTTCTTTATCCCCTTAAAGGTGGAGCAGAGAATGTGGAGAGTGAAAAGAGAGTTAAAGCACATTTTACTATTCACTTTCTAAGTTTCATTTAGGGGTAGATTTGAAAATGCATTGAGAGAAAAATCTGACCGAATTCCTCTTTTCAAATACTCATACCCCACTACTCCAACCATGGCTGCATTGTCAGTACACAGATTGGGTGAAGGGATATAGATCGTTATCTTCTGATTCAAGGCTTCTTGCTCCATTCTTTGCCTTAGAAGGTAATTGGAAGCTACGCCTCCAGAAATGACTACTCTTTTAACACCCTGTTGTCCCACCGCCTGAAACGTCTTCTTTACCAATACATCGATGACCGCCTCTTGAAAGCTGGATACGATGTCACAGATAAAACTCTGAGGATACCCTCCCAATGGTTCAGGGTGATTCTTCATATAATTGACCACAGCGGTCTTAAGTCCACTAAAACTGAAATCCAAAGAGTCTTTTCCAAGAGAAGCCCTTGGGAACCGAATAGCCTTGGAATTGCCCTCTTTGGAGAGTTGATCGATCACTGGCCCACCTGGATAACCAAGGCCTAAGAGTTTTGCTACTTTGTCAAAAGCCTCTCCTGCTGCATCATCTCTGGTCTGACCCAGTCGTTTATAATTTCCAAATCCATCTACTCTAAAAAGAGCGGTGTGGCCTCCAGAGACGACCAATCCGATATAGGGAAATCTGGGGGTCCTTTCTTCGAGAAAAATCGCCGAAAGATGGGCTTCGAGATGGTTGACCCCCACAAATGGAATTCCAGTGGCAAAGGCAATCGATTTGGCAAAAGAAAGGCCTACTAAAATCGATCCAACCAATCCTGGGCCATGTGTCACAGCGATTCCGTCAACCTCTCTCAGTGTGACCCCGGCTCTTTTGAGGGCTTCGCTTACAATCGGAACAATCATCTCTATATGTTTTCTCGAAGCCAACTCCGGAACAACCCCTCCATACTTCTGATGAACATCGACCTGAGATGAAACCACGTTGGAAAGGATCTTCCTTCCATTTAAAACAACCGCTGCACTTGTGTCGTCACAGGAGGTCTCAATCGCTAAGATTCGCATAAACCCCTTGAGCCTATTTTAACTCTTTCAAATAGAAAAAGGATATCTCAAAAATCCCAATGATGCAAAAGAAAATGTAAAAACAAAGAATAGGGAGGGTCTTTAATGTGAGGTATTGGTAAGGAGATGAGTGCACTTTTTCCACTTCTCACTCTCCACTCCTCACTCAGCTACGCTGATGGTCGCAATCCCTTCTTCATCAGGTCTTTCAATTACAATGAACAATGGACAATGAACAATAGAC
>CAZFDM010000101.1:0-11697 GCA_964517975.1 uncultured Syntrophaceae bacterium | reverse complement strand
GTTATATAAATCTTTAAGAGTTGAAAGGAGGGCCTTTCTATGGCTATAAGAGTAGGAATCAATGGATTTGGAAGGATAGGACGAAATGTCCTTCGGGCAGGAGTGAATAAGAAGGGATTGGAGTTTGTAGCTGTTAATGATCTGACCGATGCAAAAACATTGTCCCATCTACTAAAATACGACTCAGTTCATGGAAGGTTTGAGGCAGAGGTTAGGGCTAAAGGAGATGCAATTTTAGTCAATGGGAAAGAGATCAAGGTTTTTGCACAAAGGGATCCTGCTCAACTTCCATGGAAGGAATTAGGAGTCGATGTGGTGATGGAAAGCACTGGCAGATTTACAGATCGGGTTGGAAGCTCCAAACATCTTGAAGCAGGTGCGAAGAAAGTAGTGATTTCTGCTCCAGCAAAAGATCCTGATGTCTCATTGGTATTAGGGGTTAATGAGAAAGATTACGATCCTTCAAAACACCATATCCTTTCCATGGGATCATGCACGACAAACTGTCTTGCCCCAATTGCCAAGATATTGGTAGATGAGTTTGGTGTAGAATATGGTTTGATGACAACGATTCATGCCTATACAAATGATCAGGTGATTCTTGATTTTCCCCATCGAGATCTTCGAAGAGCAAGAGCAGCTGGGATGTCGATGATACCAACTACTACAGGTGCTGCTGTTGCACTCTCTCTTGTAATACCTGAACTCAAAGGGAAGATGGATGGGATGGCTATAAGAGTCCCTGTTCCAAATGTCTCCGTCGTTGATCTTGTGGCAGAGGTAAAGAGAGAGACAACAATGGAAGAGGTTAACAGTATACTAAAATCTTATGCAGAAGGAAAACTCAAAGGAATCTTAAGCTTTTGTGAAGAGCCTCTTGTATCTATAGACTTTAACGGGAACCCTCATTCATCAATTGTTGACGGTTCTTTAACAAAGGTGATTGGAGGAAGATTGGTTAAGATTATTTCTTGGTATGATAATGAATGGGGTTTTTCCAATCGTATGGTGGAGTTATTTCTCTACCTTTTTGGTAAGAAGTGATTTGTTTAAAGAATAAATAACCTTTCAGACCTTAAAGTTTGGTAGGAAGTAAGAGGGATGGTTATTCCTAAAGTGGATCAACTTCAGTTAAGTGGGAAACGGGTATTTATTCGGGTCGATTTTAATGTACCCTTGAATGAAAAAAATCAAATCGTTGATGAGACTCGAATCGTCTCTTCGCTTCCAACCATTCGATATGTGATTGAGGCAGGAGGGAAGGTCATTCTTGCCTCTCATCTCGGAAGACCCAAAGGGAAGAGAGACCCTAACTATAGTTTGGCCCCAGTGGCAGAAGCCTTATCTCAGATGTTAGGTCAGAAGGTCATACTGGCAAGCGATTGCATTGGGGAGGAAGTTAAAAAACAGATCGAGATGATGGGAGAGAGGGATGTTATCCTTCTCGAAAATTTGCGATTCCACCCTGAGGAGGAGAAGAATGACGAAGCCTTTTCAAAGGAACTTGCCTCCCTCTGTGAGGTTTATGTCAATGATGCCTTTGGCACTGCCCATCGAGCCCATGCCTCTACAGAAGGAATGACACATTATGTAAAAGAGGTGGCGGCAGGTTTTTTAATGATGGAAGAGATCGAAAGTCTGGAGAGGGCCTTAGTGAAACCGGTTAAACCTTATGTAGCCATCCTGGGAGGGGCAAAGGTCTCGGACAAAATCGGTGTCATTCAAAATCTTTTAGAAAAGGTAGACACCCTCCTCATCGGGGGAGGAATGGCTTATACCTTTCTGAAGGCAAAGGGGATAGAAGTAGGAAGATCCCTGGTTGAGATGGATCAGATTGAGTTTTCCCTTAATCTAATCCATCAGGCGGAGGGAAAGGTGAAATTTCTCCTGCCCCTCGATCATGTCGCCGCAGAGAGGAAAGATATCGAGGCGAGAAGAGAGGTGGTTGGGAACGAAAAGATTCCAACCGAATGGGTGTGCCTGGACATAGGTCCAAAAACCATCAAAGTCTTTTCAGAGGAGATCAAACAAGCCAAGACGATTGTCTGGAATGGCCCCATGGGTGTCTTTGAAATGGAACCTTTTCGCAAAGGTACTTTTGAAATTGCTAAAGCAGTGGCTGAGTCTCCTGGCTTTAGTATTGTAGGAGGAGGGGATACGATTTCAGCGGTGAATCAGGCAGGAGTGGCTGAAAAGATTAGCCATATCTCAACAGGAGGAGGAGCCTCCCTTGAATTCCTTGAAGGGAAAAAATTGCCAGGGATCGAGGCTTTAAAAAGGAAGGAATAAATGGGAAGGTTGCCATTTATCGTCGGGAACTGGAAGATGAATAAAACAGTGGGAGAAGCTCTGGATCTGGTCAGGGAATTGAAGGCATCACTCCAAAACCATAGGGATGTCGAAGTAGCGGTTGCCCCTCCCTTTACAGCACTTTATCCTGTTAAAAAGGAACTTGAAGGTTCTTCCATTCAACTTGCTGCTCAAAATTTATTTTGGGAAGAAAAAGGGGCCTTCACCGGTGAGGTTTCCCCTCTGATGTTAAGAGAGGTGGGATGTCAATATGTTATTATTGGTCATTCTGAGAGGCGCCAGTTTTTTGGGGAGACGGATGAGACAGTCAATCGAAAGATAAAATCGGCCTTATCCCATGACCTAAAAGTGATCTTCTGTATCGGAGAAACCTTAAGGGAGAGAGAAGAAGGACGAACCTTTTCCGTTGTAGAACATCAGATTGAGGGAGGGTTAAAGGGTTTGGGAGAGGGGGAGATCAGGGGTCTGGTGATTGCTTATGAACCGGTTTGGGCCATTGGAACGGGAAAGACCGCTACTCCCCAACAGGCTGAAGAGGTCCATCGATTTATTCGGGAGAAATTAGAAACCCTTTACTCCAAAGAGATCTCTCAAAGAATTCGGATTCAATACGGAGGGAGCGTCACTCCAGAAAACATAAAAGGTCTGATGGACCAAGACAATATTGACGGAGCGCTTGTAGGTGGGGCAAGTCTTAAGGCGGAGAGCTTTTTGAGGATTGTCAGATTTAGAGAAATGTGATATAAATTTTTATTAAAAAAAGGATAGGTGGATGGGCATTATCACTGTAATTCATATTTTTGTCTGTTTTGCTCTCATCTTAATTGTTCTCCTTCAAGCAGGCAAGGGGGCGGAGATGGGAGCTGCCTTTGGAGGGTCAAGCCAGACCATTTTTGGAAGTTCTGGGGCAATGGGGTTTCTATCAAAGTTGACCACAATTGCAGCAGTCATTTTTATGGTGACCTCGCTTCTTTTGGCCTTCTCCTCAACCAAAAGGGCTTCAACGGTGATAAAGGAGAAGCCAGCCCAAACAGCCCCTGCTGGCCCTATAGAAAAACCGGTTCAACCTCAGGCGCCTGTTCCTGAAACCAAAAAGTAAGAGAAGCGAAAGATGAAGGCAAGGGTGGCGAAGCCCAATTAATCAATACAATGACTAATGAGATTCCAAGTAAGGGAAGATTGGAGGAGTGGAATAAGGATGCCGAAGTGGTGGAATTGGTAGACACGCCATCTTGAGGGGGTGGTGGGTAATCCCCGTGGGGGTTCAAATCCCCCCTTCGGCACCAATAAGATCAGACAGGGGAGAGGCGAAAAGGCCCCTCCTTTTGTTTTTTTGATTAATAAAAGATACTCTGTGTAAGAATGAGACCTCTGAAAAAGTAATCAGCAGAGACTGGGAGGTGAGGTTACAAACCCTTCGAATGCGGGCGTTTATAAGTTAGGTTGCTAACAAGCGAGTAAATAAAAATCAAGCATTATCAGGGAATTAATCATAAATGCTTAACTCTCATCGGTATCCGCCCGCCCGATACGGGCAGGAAGGCTTTTTCACCCCACCTCCCCAGTCTCCAAAATTCAGTTTAAACACTTTTTCAGAGATCTTAGAATCTAAATATGACAAGCCCATTCGAAGTTTAACGTCAGGAATTTAAATGAGCAAATATTCCCTTGAAATATCGACTGCTATCGAAGCCGTTCGTGTAGCCTCTCAACTCTGTCAGAGGATAAGGAACGAACTTACCGAAAACACATCCATTCAGAAAGGGGATCGGACTCCGGTGACTGTTGCTGACTATGGAGCCCAGGCGATTATTTGTAAAATGATCAGGGAGAGGTTCCCTAAGGATTCAATTGTTGCAGAGGAGGATTCAAAAGAATTACGGAACCCGACTCATTCAAATATCCTTGAGCAAGTTACCCATTTTGTCAATCTATTTATCCCGAACTCCTCTCCCCAGGAAATCTGCTCATGGATCGATTTTAGTTCCAACTTGATCACTGATCGGTTCTGGACCTTAGACCCAATCGATGGAACAAAAGGATTTATTAGGGGAGACCAGTATGCGATTGCTCTGGCCCTCATCGAAAATGGGGTCATTCAATTGGGTTTCCTTGCTTGTCCAAACCTTTATGTTGTTAAAAACCAGCCCGATGGAAAAAGAGGATGTCTCTTTTACTCCATTAGAGGAAAGGGAGCATTTCAGATGGATATGGATGGGGGAAGGAGAGAAGTTCTCTCGGTTTCCACAATTGAAGATCCAAAAGAAGCCTTACTGACAGAAAGTGTTGAGCCTGACCATGCCGACCATCTCACTCACCAAAGGATTGCCCGATTATTAAATATACAGAAAACCCCTCTCAAGATAGATAGCCAGGCCAAATATGGGTTGGTTGCCCGAGGGGAGGCCACCTTCTACCTTAGGGTCCCTTCCCCTTCTGAGCCTGATTATAAAGAAAAGATCTGGGATCATGCAGCTGGGAGCATCATCGTTGAAGGGGCAGGGGGAAGGGTAACCGATATTACAGGTAACCCATTGGACTTTTCGTGTGGCATCAGGCTTGAGAAAAATCGAGGGATTTTGGTCAGCAACGGGAGGATACACGATCTCATTCTAAAAGCCCTGAAGATGTGATAAAATAATTCCAAAATAAAGGGGAAAGGGAGAGAGATTCAAATGGAGAAGACATTTTCTGACATTGTCCAATCTGAGATTCCCCCAAATTGTGTTTTAATTTCTGTAGGACTTCCGGGAAGTTGGAAAAGTCCAGTGACCGAGACGATTGCAAGGATGAAGGGGTTTGAGATTCTCCGCTCCGATATGATTCGATTGGAAGTTCTTAAGGGGGAGGATGTTTTTGATAACCAAGTAGCCTCTGACCCAGCACGGAGGATGAGGGTCTATGAAGAGATGTTCAAAAGGGCAGAGAATGCCCTAAAAAGCAGTGAAGGAGGTCTTATCCTTGATGCTACCTTCTTTACGCAAGAGTTGAGGGCACGAGCCGCTGAGATAGCGGAGAGGGCCCATCGCCCTTTTGTGATTGCAGAATGTATCTGCTCGGAAGATAAATCCATTGAAAGGATTCTCGAGCGAACCAAAGAGAATTACGAATCCAACGCCTTGACCAAAGAGGCCTATTTGAATAATAAAGCCATTTTTCAGGCCATTGATATCGATGATTTAAAAAGGAGGTTTAAAACCCTACCCCTCATCCATCTCACGATCGATACAGAGCAGGATACCCCATCTGATTGGAAGATCACAAAGATTGAGAAAAGATAATGGATACCCCTCCTCCTCTTCCCCTCACGAAGGAGAATGGGAGAGAGGGGAAGAGGTTTCATGGATATCTTCTCCCTCAAAAAGGCGCTTTTCAATCCTATCCTTTACCCTGATCAACCCAAGGAAGTGAGGTTGATCGAGACACATATCTCTCTAATCTTTCTTACTGGAAATTACGTTTATAAATTGAAGAAACCAGTGGATTTTGGTTTTCTGGACTTTACCACTCTTGAGAAAAGGAAATATTTTTGCGAACAGGAGGTAAGATTGAACCGTCGCCTCTCTCCTCAGATCTATCTTGGAGTGATTAAGGTCACCAGTGATGGAAGGCAAATTTTTCTTGATGGGGAGGGGGAAATTGTGGACTATGCGGTTCAGATGCAGCAACTTTCCGAAGAGTTTTTAATGAATAAACTCCTTGAAAAGGGTCAGGTCAACTCGAGGATGATGGAAAGGATCTCAGAAAAATTGGCTCATTTTTATTCCATTGCAGAGACGAATGGCTACATTAAAAGTTTTGCAAAACCCCAACGAGTCAAGCAGGACACGGATGAAAACTTCGATCAGACGGAAAGATATGTGGGGATCACCATTTCAAAAAAGGTTTATGAAGCGATAAAGGAGAGGACCAACGATTTTTTTAAGAAACATGAGGAAATATTTTATCAGAGGATCGCTGAAGATCGGATCCGAGATTGCCATGGCGACTTGCGGCTGGAACATATCTTCTGGGGGGAGGAGATCTCCATCTTTGACTGCATTGAGTTTAATGAGAGGTTCAGGTATACGGATGTCGCAGCGGATATTGCCTTTTTAGCGATGGATCTCGATTATCACGAAAGAGGGGATCTCAATTCTCCTCTCATCCAGACCTACATGGAGAAATCGAAAGATCGGGGCCTACCCCAACTGCTCGATTTTTATAAATGCTATCGAGCCTATGTCAGGGGGAAGGTGGAAAGTTTTAGGCTCGATGACCCCAGTATTTCGGAAGAAGAGAAGAAGGGAGCCTTCCAAAGGGCCCAACGATATTTTAATCTCGCCCATCATTACGCTCAGTTTTTTTAGATTGAATCATTTCCAGAAACATCAGGATCTGTTTCTCGACCTGTGGAGAGGAGTATTCTCGGGAATCGGTATGGTCTGCTTCAATCATTAGTCCCTGTTTCCCCGTGAGCCGAGTGACTTCACGCATCATATCGTATTGCCCCAGCGAGTAAGGCTTACAGCTTCGATTGGAGTGCATGATGAAACCATGGGCTCTATACTTTTTAATTAAGTTTGCCATCTTTTGGATCTTATAACTTAGGTTTCGGTTGAGGTGGATGGTGGTATAGGCCCGAGCCATTGCTTCCAGAGAGGGAGTAAGATAGGGTTCTTCCATGGCCCAGGCTGAAGTGTACGTATCGGCGACAAGCACAGCCCCATGGGATGCGAGTACTTTGGAGAGATTTCGGATATCATACCAAATGGGAATGTTATCCCAGATTAGCCTAATCTCTTCTCGTGCGAAGGCGCCTGTTTTCGTCCTGACCCTTTCCTCTAATTCTTTCTTCAGTTTTTTATAATAACGGAGTGCCCAACGGGTTCCTCGAAGCGTCACAATCGGTGCCATGTGAATAAAGGCGTCGAAGGCAGTAAGGGGGGCAGGGTGATTCTGCGAAAGGTCAAGAATTTCTCTCCAAAGAAGGATGGTTTCAGAAGAGTGGGATATCACCTTTTGAAACCTTTTCTCTGAGAAAGGCCGTTTCATCTGATCTTCCAGAAATGCGACATAGGCCTCCATCTGCTTCTTGACATATTGGAGAGTATGTTCCTGGAGATCATCGTGGATAAATGGGGTGTCGAAAAAGAAAAGGGGAACCCTAAAGTTTCGCGCTTGAATCTCATACCATTTGATTACGGTTCCACAGATATTGTTTCCGCAGACTAAAAAGTCTGGTTTCGGAAGTGGGCCGAGGGGTCCTTTACCCGTAAGGGAAGATCCAATATCTGTGAGGGCATAGGAGCAGAGATCATGGGAGTATCCCTTTTGTTCTGCGGCCTCACAAAGGGAGACAGCCATTCGTGACGCCCCACACATGGCCCCGTAGTTTTCTGGATAGAAAGGAAGGATTCCCATGGCATACAGGGGTTCAACAGGACCACCACTGGTGATCCAAGCCACCTTTTTCCCAAACCAAGACGGATGCTTGACCATAAAATAATAGGCTGTCATCAACCGACGATAGGACGCAGTAGAGTTAATCTTGCGATAAGGATTCATTTCGAGTGGATTCTCTAACATCACCCTCTTTCCTAAAAGTATTGAGTTTAGTGTTCAGACTTAGAGATTAACCTTTGAGACTCCAACCTACGAACTCATAACTCTGAGCCACCTTCAGAGAAGGAAAGCATTTCTAAAAAGGCCTGTATTCTGATTTTTAATTGTCCTTGTGAAGGAATGGGGTCTTCCACCTCTAAGAGTAGGGTTGGAATTCCTTTTGATTCAAATGTTTTTTTCAAATCTGGAATGTCAAAAAAATGGTTTTCACAATATTTGTAAAGAAGAAAGATGACTCCCTTAGCCCTTGATTTTTGGACTTCTTCTAAAAGGGTTTCCATATGGGCATAAGCCCCTTTGAACTTGGTCGGGCACATAAACCTTTGAAAATATCGGTGGGTAAGGCCTTCCAGTGGATCAGTATCTTCTTGGACCTTCAACCGTAAGAATCGGCTTCCGCTGCAAAGATCATCCTGGACAATGAGAGCCCCAGCCTCTTCGATGAGAGAAAAGTAAGAGTCTGAATGAACCATGTTTCCCGCGAGAAATATAGGAACCAGAGACTCGGTTTCCTCTGTTTTTGGGGACAAAACTTTTAGGATTTCGTTCAGGAGTTCAAGGTATAGTTGACGATCCATGAGGTATCCTGCTCGAATCAATCTGGCAAAATCTGCCCCAGAGATTTCTTCAGGGTATGTTCGCCTGAGCATATAAAGCCTTTGGATTTTTTCCCTGATTTGATTAAATAGTCGAATGGAGGCCTTTAAGGATAGAAGGGTAATCTTTCCCACATTGGACTCCAAAAAGTTTTTAAATCGTTCCGTCTCTGCCCTAAAGTATTCGACGGAGAGTTCAGAATCTAAATTGGAGGGCATCATCAGGTTGAACTGGAGTGGAATTCGTTTTTGAAGTGACCAGATATCTGCCAACCCCTGCATGGTGTCACAGGAGTGGCTGAAGACAATCCCTCTCAAAAGATTGAGTTCCCCCTGAAGGAGACTCTCAAGGGATGATTTCACGAAATAACAACAATTGAGCGGAAGGTGGGCATGCGCCTGGGATATCTTGATCGATGTGCCCATCAGCCGGATGGGAAAAGCCCCCGCAGCGTGGATCATTTCTTCCGGTACGTAAGGACAAAAAAAACCAATAAGAGGATATCTCTCAGATAAAGAAGAGATCAATTCCTTGTAGCCCGATGAGGAGATAGCTGAAATTTCTTTAAGAATCGATGGAAGAGATGTCATCCCTATCCAACCTCTTTTGAAGGGTTTAAGAGAGAGTTCTAAAAAAGTCTGTACATTTTATTTGTCCACAATCGTTTTAAGAAAATTTGTAGGGTAAGCCCTTGTGGCTTACCGCTTCTTGGTAAGGGACAAGCCCTTACCCTCCGAATTAATTTAGGTAAGGGACAAGCCCTTACCCTACGAATGATTTAGGTAAGGGACAAGCCCTTACCCTACAATCATTCATCGGTATCCATCCGCCCGTAACGGGCAAGAAGGCTAATTAAATCTACCCTCCCATACTGGAGAATGGTTTATGATATGTTTAAAAGATCGCGGTTGGCCTTAAATTTAACTCACAAGGGTTTTGATTTCAATGGGAGGGACCCAGTTGGATGATGAGTAATTGAAAAACAGAACAGAATTTGTTATGAATGAAAACGCTTTAAAAATCTTGGAGGATGAAATGAAGATTCGATTTTTAAAAAAGATTTGGTTCTCGCTCCTAATTTTTATCCTCTTTTTCACGTTCCAAACCCATTCCATTTTTCCAAAGACCATTGGATCTACGAAAACGATTAAGGTTCCTTACAAGGCTAAAATCTCCAAAAAGGATGAATCCCTAAAGAAGCCCCTGACCCAACAGACTCTGACAGGAGGAATTTATTGCGACGCAAAGTCTGCGGTTTTAATGGATGCCTTAACGGGCCAGGTCCTCTATGAACAGGACACTCATTTAAAGATACCTCCTGCAAGTTTTGCTAAGATTCTCACCCTCTATCTCATTTTTGATGCCATCCGGGCAGGGCAACTTAAAATGGACGAGATGGTGACAGTAAGCGAAAAGGCATGGAGGACTCAAGGCTCAAAGATGTTTATCAAAGTTGGGGACCGAGTCAAGGTAGAGGATTTGATCAAAGGGATTGCCATTGCCTCGGGGAATGACGCCTGTATTGCCTTAGCCGAACATCTTTCGGGTTCGGAAGAAGTCTTCGTTTCAAAGATGAATGAAAAGGCAAGACTCTTGGGGCTTAAGGAGTCTCAATTTAAGAATTCTCACGGAATGCCTGATGAGGAACAATATACCACTGCCATGGATATGGCCCTGTTAGCAAAGCGATATATTGAAGATCATCCCGAGTCCCTTTCGTTCCATTCGCAAACGGAATTTGAATACAATGGAATTCGACAGGGCAATCGAAATACCCTTCTCCAGAAAAATATTGGAGTGGATGGATTGAAGACAGGCCACATTGAGGAATCAGGTTATCATTTGATAGCCACTGCGAAACGGGATGGACAGAGAATGATTGCCGTGGTGATGGGTTGTGACAGGGTCAGAAAAAGGGCACCAGAAGCAGAAAAACTCTTGGAGTATGGGTTTAAAAATTTTTCCACACTTGAGGTGGTCAAAAAAGGTGCAACGTTTGGCCCTGTGAAGGTGAAGAGAGGAAAGGTAAAAGAGATTTTTCTCACTGCGGAAGAGGATGGGAGGGTGACCGTTACCAAAGGAAAGGAGAGTTTCGTTTCAACTGTTCCACAATGGCCCTCTTTTATCACCGCTCCAATTCAGAAAGGTCAGGCGTTAGGAAAAGTTCTGATTCAGAAGGAAGGAAAGGGGGTAAAAGAGATCAATCTCCTTGCATTTTCGAATGTGGAGAAGAGTTTAATCCCTCCATGGCCTGTTCTTGTGGGAATCCTCTTGGGTCTTGCCATCGTTGTCTTCTTGGGGAGTTGGTGGTTTCGCCGGCCAAAGCCGATTCGATAGGACCGAGACTGAAAAGGAGCGAAGGGGCCTTTTATGAAGGCCTTTCGCCAATAACCTCTTGGAAGTAATCAAAGAGGGCGGGGTTGAAATGAAGCAGTCTCTTCTGAAAGTGTTTATCTTGAATATTGATCGTCCAGGCCTCCCAATCCTCTCTTCGGGGATCCATCCCTAAGACCTGCATTTCCCAGAGGGTATGAATGGAATATCCGATGGGATCTTCCAGACTTTCACTGAAATTACCCACACAACACATCCGTTTTCCCTGGTAGCGTTGATAAGCCTTTTGATAAAAGGCCTCGGTGGTGATCGATCCGGGGCTAAGGACAGAAAGGTCTGTAAGGGGATGTCTTGGAAGATTTCCCACTTTTGAAACTTCAAAGATACATTGAGAAAAGATAGGGATCAGTTTTACCCCTTTCTTCTGACACTGCTGATAAATTCGTTGAATTCCCTCGAGGCTTCCACAGGCCGTCAGGACATAGACCTCTTTGGGTAGGTGATGCTCAAATCCCTTTCGGAGGAAGAAGGAGATTGTAGAACCTGAGGCAATCGTAGCATCTGGGATCAACCAGGTTTCTCCTCGATACTGGCCGATCAAGGGTTGATCCTGAACCTCCCAATCCGTCCCTTCTTGGTTGAGAACCCTCTGGAGTCTGATAAAACTCGTAGGCAAGAGGTGAAGGTCGAACGGTGGAGCAGATCCTATAGCATATTGGAGGTCAAAAGGATATCCTCCCCTCAAGATCAGGTATTGAGAGAGGTCTTTACGACTCCATTGTTCAAAGAACACCTCAACCACTGCTTTGGCAATATAGCGAATCAAGTTAAATTTCGGTCTCCCACTTAAAC
>CAZFDM010000100.1:0-6288 GCA_964517975.1 uncultured Syntrophaceae bacterium | reverse complement strand
GCCTTAGAGAGGGAAAAACAACTTAAAAACTGGCACAGGGAATGGAAATTAAATTTGATAAATAATTTTAATCCAAAGTGGATTGATCTAAGTGATTATATCTAACTTCGATTGCTAATATGAAGAGATTCTGAAACAAGTTCAGAATGACACCCTCTCAGTGAAAAATGATATTTTCTGGATTCAGAAAGATATTTATTAATTTAGAGTGTGAGTGAAATGAAAAACCTAATTCGGTTAACAATTGATGGCGTGGAGGTTGAGGTGGAGCGGGGCCAAACCATCCTTGAGGCAGCCCAACAGGCTGGGATTCGAATCCCTACCCTCTGTCACGATCGAAGGCTCACCCCCTTTGGGGCCTGTCGTCTCTGTCTGGTTCAGGAGAAAGGGAAAACAGAACTCTTTCCCTCTTGCTTTACCCCTGTTAAAGAAGGAATGAATATCATCACCTCCTCACCTGAAATTTCTGCCTCAAGAAGACTTCAACTTCAACTGATCTTACTAAACCATCCTATGATCTGTCCGAGGTGTGAAAAAGAAGGAGAATGCGACCTTCAGAGATATGTCTATGAATATGGGGTAGAGGAAAACCTTTATCCCTGGGAAAGAATCTCATTCCCTCCGGATGATCGTTCTCCCCTAATCCAAAGGGATTCTAATAAATGTATCCTCTGTGGTCGATGCGTTCGAATCTGTGACGAAGTTCAAGGTGTCGGGGAACTCTCTTTCTCCAAAAGGGGAATGAAAACGGTGATTGATACTGATTTTCATCGTCCCCTCCAATGTGAATTTTGTGGCCAATGTATGGATACCTGCCCAGTAGGTGCGATTACCAGTGACCGTTTTGATTACACGGTTAAGGCATGGGAACTACAGGAAACTACAACTCCATGTCCTTACTGCGGGTGCGGATGCTTGCTGACCTTAGGTGCTAAAGGAGGGGAAATCAAACGAGTCTTTTCCGATCCGGAAAAAGGCCCCAGCGATGGGAACCTCTGTATAAGGGGCAGATTTGGATGGGACTTCGTCTCTCATCCTGAGAGAGCAAAAAGACCCCTTCAAAGGCTTAATGGTGAACTTAAAGAGACCTCCTGGGAGGAGGCCCTACACTCTATTGTACAAGAGATAGAAAAGGTTAAATCTCAGCACGGGCCAGAAACTATTGCCTGTCTTTCCTCGAGCCGATTGACCAATGAAGAATACTACCTTATGGGTAAACTTTTTAGGACCGTAATCGGAACAAACCAGATTGACCAGGGATGTGGCCCAGTCTATCAGGCTTTGACAGAAGGCCTTGGAAAGACCTTAGGAGTATCTGCTTCGACCAATTCGATCCAGGAGATTCGACAGACGGACTGTATTCTTGTTATTGGAACTGATCCAGGCCAAACCCATCCCATTGTTAAGAATGAAATCCATCTAGCGATTCGCCGAAACAGGGCCCAATTGATCGTACTCGGATGCCAAGATATTGATCTAACTCGAACCACCCAGATCTCTCCTCTCTCCTCCCCTGCCATTCGTATTATTGGGAAACCCAAGATGGAAGTACCCATCCTCAACTTTATGATCACAACGATATTAAAAGAGGGACTTGAGGATAAGAGATTCATTGAAGAAAGAACAGAAGGGATCAATGAATTAAAACAAAGATTAAATTCTTCCTCTGGAGAGTTTGAAGCACTTTCCGAAAAAATGAGAAACGCAATCGAAAAGGCTGCCAGAGCATTTGCCCAGGCTAAGAAGGCAATGATTTTAATAGGTTTGTCAAAGAATTCCTATCTTGAAGCCAAGGAGGTTACTATTGCTTCATCAAATCTCGCCCTTATCACAGGCCATATTGGAAAGGAGTCTTCTGGTATAATCGTCCTTCTCGAAAAATGTAATAGCCAAGGGGCGATCGATATGGGGATCTTTCAGGAAGGAGGTCAAAAGACGCTGTTAGAAAAGGCGGAGGAAGGGAATATAAAACTTCTCTATCTTGTGGGAGAGGACCCTATCTCTTTTAACCCCCGTTGGAAAAAGGCTTTAGAGAAGGTTCCTTTTATCATTGCTCAAGACCTTTTCCTCACGGATACCGCAAAAATGGCCCATCTCTTTCTCCCCGTATGCTCTTTTGTTGAGAAAGAAGGGTCCTATACCAATCTGGAACGAAGGGTTCAAAAATTACATCCCATTCGCCATCCCCTTTATGAATCGAGATCGGATTTTGACATTTTTTTACAACTCTTAACCCTGTTTGAATTCCCTTTATCCGGTAACACCCCTGAAGCAATCTTTAAAGAGATATTGGAAGAACATCCCCCTTATCAAGGGATTGAGGAGGGCAATCTTTGGCCCAAAGGCTCGAGCCCTTTATTTTCTAATGGGTTTCCCAAGGGAAAGGCAAAACTAATTCCTGCCAAGGCGGAAACTTCTTTGGCTCATCCAGAAGGATTTCCTCTCTGTCTGGTTCAAGGCACTTCCCTTTTTCAATCAGGACTTCTCAGTTTTAAAAGCGATAGTCTAAGAAAGGTCATGCATAAACCATCCTTGGAAATGAATATCGAAGATGCCAAAAGACTCAATCTCGAAGACGGAGAGTGGGTCAAGGTGTCAACTCAAAATGGTCAATCGATAAAATTGACCATCAACTGTTCTTTGAAGCCAGCCATGGGAGTGCTCATCGCTCCCTTCCCGTGCCAACTGCTTGATGAAAGAGGAATGGCTTTTGTGAAGGTTGAAAAACTTAAATGAAGACCCTTTGCCTAACCTTGGTGGGTGAGGGTAAAAAAAGAAGGAGGGAATGGAATGAATATTATTGTTTGTATAAAAAGGGTCCCAGAGACAGCCGATGCAGATGTGGTCATTGACAAATCAGGAAAGGATATTGAAAAAGGAGGGTTGGCTTTCGACCTCAATGAATGGGATTCCTATGCCATCGAAGAGGCCATCCTCCTTAAGGAAAAGTTGGGGGGCACGGTGACTGTCCTTTCCATGGGCGGGGAAGACTCCAACGAATCTTTAAGAAAGTGTTTGGCCATGGGTGCGGATGAGGCCATCCGTCTCACGGATCCTGCCTTCGAAGGATCGGATGGCTATACGACTGCAAGGATCCTATCTGAAGTGATCCGAAAGTTACCCTACGACCTCATCCTCACAGGCACTCAGGCAGAAGATGATGGTTATGGCCAGGTGGGGGTCGTTCTTGCCGAGATTCTTGGAATCCCTCATGCCTCTGTGGTCAATCGAATTGAGGTCCAGGATAAGAAAGTAAAAGTCCATCGAGAATTAGAAGGAGGCCTTGAGGAGGTTTTTGAGATCGACCTTCCTGCCCTTCTTACCATTCAAACAGGGATTAACGAACCTCGTTACGTGTCGATCATGGGTATCCGGAAGGTGGCCAAAAAGGAGATCAAAGCCTTTGGGGCATCTGATCTTAATCTTAACCCTCAAGAAGTAGGAGTTTCGGGTTCGGATATTCGTTTAGAAAAAATATTCTTACCTCCTGTTGGGGAAGGGGCAGAGATGTTAGAAGGAAAACCTGAGGAAATTGCTACAAAGGTATTTGAAATTTTGAAGGATAAAGGAGGTCTGGTCTGATGAAAGAGATCTTAATTGTAGCAGAACATCGACGGGGAGAATTGAGGGATGTGACCTTAGAGATGCTTTCTAAGGGGAGACAGTTAGCAGAGCAGATTGGTGCAGAAGTCAGCGTGGCCCTTTTGGGAAAAGGCGTAAGCCCAATGGTCGATCTTTTAAAACCAAACTCTCACCGGGTTCTCCTCATCGAGGATGATCGGCTCGAAAATTATAATTCAGAGACCTATGAGAAGGTTCTTACCCAACTGATCACGGAAAGAAAACCCTTTCTAACACTGATTGGTCACACCGCTACCGGAATGGATTTTGCTCCGAGTCTCGCTGCACATTTAAGGATTCCCCTTGCAACCGACTGCATCGGGATCGAACCGGAAGGAGAATCCTTTCTGCTTACACGGCAACTCTATGGAGGAAAGGTCAATGCCTCGGTATCCTTTCAAAAAAAGGGCCCTTTCATGATCACCGTCCGCCAAGGAGCCTTCCCTCCAATTGAAAAAGCCCCCTTGTCTGGAGAAATGATTCCCATCTCTACCCCATTAAGTGGCGAAGGCCTCGCCAAACGATTTCTTCAGTATGTGGAGGCTGCAGTAGGGGAAGTGGATATCACACAGGCTGATATTCTCGTTTCGATTGGAAGAGGGATTAAGGATGCCGAAAACATCCCAATGGTAAAGGAACTGGCAGACCTTTTAGGAGGAGCCCTCTCCTGTTCAAGACCTGTGGTGGATAAAAAATGGTTGCCAAAGGATCGCCAGGTGGGCACTTCAGGGAAGACGGTCAAACCTAAAGTCTATATCGCCATTGGCATTAGTGGTGCCTTTCAACATGTCGCTGGCATGAAAGGGGCAGGCACCGTCATTGCCATTAACAAAGACCCAAAGGCACCTATTTTTAGTGTGGCTAAATATGGAATTGTAGCAGACCTCTTTAAAATTGTTCCCGTGATTAAGGATAAGATTAAAGAATTCAGTAAGAAATAGGGACGATTCATGAATCGCCCCTACAGAATTCATTAATTTAAAGAGGTGGTCAATGGATTTTGAACTATCCCAGGAACAGAAAGATATTCAGAAGGCAGCCCGAGAGTTTATCCAAGGAGAAATTGATAAAGAAAAGATCTTAGAGATGGAGCAGACCCATACCTTTCCAAGGGAGATTTGGAAAAAGGCCTGCCAACTCGGATTCATTGGGATCCATTTTCCTGAGGAGTATGGGGGGCAGGGATATGGCGTCTTTGAAAACATCCTCATCGTTGAAGAATTCTGTCGAAAAGACTCTGGGGTGGGGATAGCCCTGAGCCTAGCGGATTTCTCCTCAGAGGTTGTCCTCCGTTTTGGGAATCACGAGCAGAAGAAAAAATACCTCCTCCCAATAGCCCGAGGAGAGTTCATTTCTGCCGGAGCCTATACAGAACCTGATCACGGAAGTGACATCACTCTTCTTTCCACCTCGGCGGTCAGACAGGGAGAAGTTTTTGTCATTAATGGGACGAAAACATTTATTACAAATGGTTCTCTTGCTGACTTTTTTATCGTCCTCTGTCAGACCGATCCAAATGCAAAACCCAGCTATCGTGGACAATCCACGTTGCTCGTTGACCGGGGGACAAAGGGGTTAGAGGCCACAGAGATTCAACCCAAGATGGGCATTCGAATGACCTCCACTGCTGAACTCTCGTTTAGTGAGGTAAGGGTTCCATTGACTCATCTTCTCGGGGAGGAGAATAAAGGATTCTACCAAGTCCTTGAGTTTTTCGATGAAAGTAGAATTGAAATCGCTGCCCAGGCCCTTGGCATTGCTCAAGGTGCCTTTGATCGGGCCCTGGATTATGCCAAACAGAGAACACAGTTTGGAAAGAAGTTGGTTGATTTTCAGATCACGCAACATAAACTGGCCGATATGGCAACCAAGATTGAAACAGCCAGGCTTCTGACCTATAAAGCAGCCTGGAACTATGACCAGAAAAGGATTGACCCAAAACTCACCTCGATGGCCAAGATGTTTGCAGGGAAAACTGCAGTCGAGGTTTCGGATGAGGCCATTCAGATTTTTGGTGGCTATGGATACATCACGGAATATGAAGTAGAACGGTTTTATCGGGATGCCAAGATTACGGAAATCTACGAAGGCACCAAGGAAATTCAGAAAAATACGATTGCCTCAGCGCTGATTGGAAAACTGAAATGAACCAATTGGAATAGTGGAATACTGGAAGAATGTAATAATGGGTTTTAACTGGTTTGAAGAGAATAGTTTTTCCCAACATTCCAATATTCCATCATTCCATCATTCCTTTTTTTGCTTCCCTTTGTTCATTTGTGTCCCCTAAGGCCTTTCTGTTTCCTTCTGGGATAGTCGATCGCGGCCCGGGCCGCAGCCAGTCGGGCGATGGGAACCCGGTAAGGCGAGCAGGAAACATAATCCAAACCAATTTGATGGCAAAATTCAATCGTCTTCGGATCGCCCCCCTGTTCTCCGCAGATGCCGATTGGCATTTTCTTTCTGGTTTTCCTGCCCAACTCAACCGCCATTTTCATTAATTTGCCCACTCCGACTTGGTCAACGCTCTGGAAGGGGTCTTCGGTCAAAACTTTTTTCTCTAAATAATCTTTAATGAATTTGCCGGCATCGTCTCTGGAAAAACCAAAAGTCATCTGGGTCAGGTCGTTAGTGCCGAAGGAGAAAAATTCCGCCTCTTGAGCAATC